>SLFF01000054.1 GCA_007124395.1 Thermomicrobiaceae bacterium
GCTCCCGGAAGATCCAGGCGAATGCCGTGCCGACGAATATCGTCAGCACGATCTTCTCTCCGCGACCCATCGATCCGAGCTGTCGGAACTGTTCGGCAATCAGGCCCTCGCTGTCCGGGATATCGTCGATCTCTGGCGGAAAGATCACCCGAACCATGAGAATCCAGGCGATCAGTAGAAAGACGACCACCAGCGGGATACCGACCAGCATCCACTGACCGAAGCCGATCTCGATGCCGTAGCTACGTTCCACGAATGCCCGCAGGAAGAGGTTGGGTGGGGTGCCGATGAGTGTCCCCACCGAGCCGATACTGGCAGCATAGGCGACAGCCAGCATCAGGCCGGCAGCAAATTTCGGTGTCAGTATCCCTTCATCCGGAACCGTTTCGCCACACTCTCGTGCCTTTTGCCGAAGCCGGGTGGTGATGAGCGCGATGATGCTGACGGCGATGGGAAGCATGAGCACGGTGGTGGCCGTGTTGCTGATCCACATGCTCAGAAACGCGGTTGCCACCATGAACCCGCCGATAAGTCGAGTCGGTTTCGTGCCGACAACCAGCACGATCAGCAGCGCAATGCGCCGGTGAAGATTCCAGCGCTCCATCGAAAGCGCCAGAACGAACCCACCCATGAACAGGAAGATCACGTCGGTGGCGTAGGGCGCCGTGGCTTCGGAGACGGTCAACACCCCGACGATCGGGAACATCGCGATCGGAATCAGCGAGGTTGCCGCCAGCGGCATCGCTTCGGTCATCCAGAGGATTGCCATCAACATGCCGATGGCCGCGGTTCCACGGGCTTCCTGTGAAAGGTCCGCTCCACCGAGTTCCAGCCCGTAGTAGACCGACAGCGCGATCAGTGGACCGACGAATCGACCGGTCCAGGCGAGCTTGTAGCTCTGCCCCCGGCTTCCATCGTCCTGACTCGGCGCTGGAGCTGCGCTGCTCATTCATCTCCCATGCGATGGTCGCGAAGTTCTAGTAGACGATTGTGAACATCCAGCCAGCAAGTGTAAACACGAGCAGCGTGATCAGCACTATCGAGATCATGTTGAGGATGACTCCGGCGCGTACCATCTGGCCGATGGCGATGTAGCCGGAGCCGAACACGATCGCGTTGGGCGGCGTTGCCACCGGCATCATGAAGGCACAGGACGCCGCCAGCGTTGCCGGGATGATCAGCAGTAGTGGATCCACCCCGATACCCAGGGCAACTCCGCCCAGAATCGGCAGGAAGGTAGCCGCCGTTGCGGTGTTGCTGGTCAGTTCGGTCAGGAGGATGATAATCGCTGCTGAGGCGGCAACCAGCAGCACAACTGGCAGGAATTCGAGGACCCGTACCTGGAAGCCGATCCACGTATCCAGTTCACTCACCTGAACTGCGGTTGCCAGACTCAGCCCTCCACCGAAGAGCAGCAACACGTTCCAGGGGAGTTCCTTCGCCGCGTCCCAGGTCATCACGAACTCACCCTCACGAGGATGAACCGGAATCGCAAAGAGCGCCACCGCGGCCGCAATGGCAATGGCAGGATCGGTGATCTCAGTGACCCACGGCGCGCGCTCCACCAGCCAGTTCCAGGACGTAACCGGTTCCCTGAGCACCCAGGCGGTGCCAGTGAGAATGAAGATTGTCAGCACGATGCGCTCGCCTCGACTCATCGGCCCCAGCCGCTCCAGCATGGAACGGATTACCGCCTGCCCGCCCGGGATGAATTCAACCTCTGGCGGGTAGAGGACGCGAGTGAGTAGTACCCAGATGATTACCAGAAAGACGGTTGCCAGCGGGACGCCAACGAGCATCCATTGACCGAACCCGATCTGGATTCCGTAGGCGTTGTCCAGAAATGCTCGCATGAACAGATTCGGTGGTGTGCCGATCAGCGTCCCCACAGAACCGACGCTCGCCGCGTAGGCGACACCCAGCATCAAACCGGTTGCGAACGATGGCGCTGCGGCCGCGAATTCCGGAACCTCGAGTGATTCGTCGACCTGGTCCGGGAGCTCCTTCTCTCGTCGCAACTGGCCGATAACCACGGTGATGATGCTGGCGGCGATCGGCAGCATCAGGACGGTTGTTGCGGTGTTGCTGATCCACATGCTGAGGAATGCAGTCGCTACCATGAATCCGGCGATGAGGCGTCGAGGCCGGGTGCCGACAACGACCACGATCAGCAGGGCGATCCGGCGATGCAATCCCCAGCGCTGCATCCCCAGGGCCAGCATGAACCCGCCCATGAACAGGAAGATGATCTCGTTGGCATACGGTGCGGTTGCCTCGCCGATGTCGAGGACTCCGGTCACCGGGAACAGGAGTATCGGGAGAAGTGAGGTAATCGGCAACGGCATCGCCTCGGTCATCCAGAGAATCGCCATCAGGATACCGATCGCGGCGGTGGCCTGGGCCGCGCCAGATAGCGCGGCTCCATCGAGCAGTAGATAGACTGATATGCTGGCGATCGGCGCGAAGAATCGCCCGAACCACGGCAGGTAGTAGCCCGAGCCGGAGTTGTCCTGGCTCGGTTCAGTCTCCTGTCGGTTCTGATCACTCACCTACTGCCACCAGACTTGGACGAATTGATACTGAGGTGCCGATGCCTCTGACCTTAGTGCATCGAAGTGGCAGCGGAATTGCATGACACGGCTAAGCATTGCAATTTCGTATACCGATGGAGGCAGACGCAAGTGCTGGTTCACATCGCGGTAGACTGACAGGAAATGATGGAGACACGGGCGTTTCACCGCAACAACGCGCACGAATCGGGAGCCTGGAATGTATCACGGTGAATACAAGACGGTTGGCGGCAAGCTCGTCATTGTGGACTTCGATATCGTCAACGATCAGCTTACCAACGTCTCAGTGAGTGGAGATTTCTTCCTGGAACCAGCTGAAGCCCTGGAGCAGATCAATCAGGCAATCGAAGGGCTGCCCGTAGCTGTTTCTCAAGAGATACTGGCAACCGCGATTCTCGATGCGCTCGATCCCTGGGTCGAAATGATCGGCTTTTCGCCGGAAGCGGTGGCGATTGCGGTCCGGAGAGGAATTGACGGCGTATGACTTCTGAGCGATCGAGCTGGCGCGATCACGACTGGCAACTCATCCGTGGCGAACC
>SLFF01000400.1 GCA_007124395.1 Thermomicrobiaceae bacterium
AGCAGGCGATCGCCGATCCCGATAGCGCCGCGGATATGGACGCCTTCACCCGGTTGCTCGATCGGCAGGCCGAGTTGCTGGAGCAGTTCGAGTCGTCGGGCGGGCCACGGTTCCGGAGTGATGCCCAGTCGATGCTGCAACGGCTCGGTAAAGACGAGGCCTCGTTCGAGAAGCCAGTCACGCTGCTCAGTGGTGGGCAACGGAAACTGGTCGGCCTGGCGCGCTGTCTGATTCAGGAGCCGGATCTCCTGCTGCTGGATGAGCCGGACAACCATCTCGATGTCACCGGTAAAGAGCGCCTGGAACAGGTAGTTCGATCGTTCTCCGGGGCGGTGATCGTGATCTCGCACGATCGCTACTTGCTGGATGAGACGATCAGCAAAGTCGTGGAGCTGGATCAGGCGAGCATCACCGTCTATGAGGGCAACTACTCCGCCTTCGTCAAGCAGCGCGAGCTGGCGTTGCTCAAACAGCAGCAGGATTTCACTTCTCAGCAGAAAGAGATCCAGCGCCTGGAAGAGGCGATCACCCGCTTCAAGCAGTGGGCCAGTCAGGTCATTGATAAGCGGCATATCCGGCAGGCCTGGAACAAGCAGCGACAGATCGACCGGATGGACAAGGTCGACCGGCCGGTGCTGGAGCGTCGGAAGATCGGTCTGGAGTTTCAGGCATCGATCCGGGGCGGGCAGAAGATCGTCGAAGCCCGGCGGATCGCCAGGATGTTCGGCGACGACATCATCCTGCTGGATACGTCGTTCACGATTATTCGGGGAGACCGGGTCGGCATCATCGGGCCGAACGGCGCCGGGAAGTCGGTGCTGATGCGGGCGATGCTTGGACAGGAAGCGCTCGATGAGGGCGAGGTCTGGGTGGGGCCATCGGTGCGGTTCGGTCACTATGCGCAGGGGCACGAGACGCTGGATGAGAAGCTGACCCCGGTCCAGTTTGTCCGGGCACGTCACGCTTTGCGGGATGATCAGGTGATCGCCAAAATGGGGCGTTTTCTGTTCAATGCCCGGCAGTGTACCGAGCCGATCCGCAATCTGAGTGGTGGCGAGAAAGCCCGCCTGCAGATGGTGGAGCTGATGCTCGGTGGGGCCAACTGCCTGCTGCTCGATGAGCCGACTAACCACCTCGATATCGAGTCGATCGAGGTACTGGAAGGAGCGCTGGAGCAGTTCGATGGCACGGTCATCGCCATCTCGCACGACCGGTATTTTCTCGATCGCATCTGCACCCGGATCTTCGAGGTGCGGGATGGTGAAGTCACCCAGTATCCTGGTGGCTACAGCGATTACGCGCGCTCACAGGAAGCGACCGTTCGATAATGGAATGAAAGCGGGAGGGCACAATGCCCTCCCGCTTTCATCGTTGCCCCGTACTCTGGCGCTACTCGGCTTATCGACGCGTCGTGCTGCTCTAGCTCTCCGGCGGCAGGAACGCCATGCCGTATTTCTGGGCTGCGGCCATCATCCGCGGGAAGTCGGGTGCCGAATCCAGCCCCGGCTTCGATGGAAGACTGGTATAGAGCAATCCACCCTCTCTGAAGAACCCCTCCATGTCGTCGCCGGGTGAAAGTACACCGATGAGTTTGCCGTAGTCAGATCCGATGTTCTTGTAGCTGTGCGGCGCATTGCCGGGGATGTTGACAGTCTCCCCTGCAGACGCTTTCACAGATACGTGTTGACCATCCTGGATCGTCGGGAACTCGAACTCCCCTTCGACCACGAAGAACACCTCGTCGGATGGATGTGTATGCAGCGGCGGGCCGCCTCCTGGCGGAGTGTTCACTTCGATGACCAGATAGTGGCCGTTGCTTTCGGCGACTGGCACTTTCAGGGTGACCAGCTCTGGTCCGATCTGATAGGTCTCGCCGTCGCGGGCAGTGACATTGATAATCGCGTTCTCAGTCTGTGTAGACACGAGTTCCTGCTTTCATTCGATTGTTTGTGCTCACGTGTTCACAATGGCAATGCGGCCAGAGGATCCCCGATCTCATTTGTTGCTTTCGGACGCCTCCTTCCCCCACGCCAGGCGAAGCATGTCGATCGCATCATCAATAAGGTGTTCGAAGCGGCCAGATCCGGCCGGAACCACATTCGCTTTGCCGATCCGCTCTGCGAGAATGCCGTGCCGGACGGCAAGCAGGAGATCCACTGCCCGTTCGGTTGAGATCCCCGGCTGGATGATCCCGGCATCGATGACTTCCGAGAGCCCTTGTCGGGAACTGGCAAGCTGGCTCTGTGTTTCAGCGACGCTCTGTTCCGATGGCGTAAAGCCGGGAATTGGAGAGCTGAACATCAGGTGATACAGCTCCGGATAGTCCATTGCGAACTGAAGCCGGGCGCCGAGCCAGGCGCGCACGCGTTCCCATGATGGCTCATGCTCCTGCCAGACCGCGAGATCGTAGTCACGCATCAGGTGCAGAGCCTGTAGATAGAGCGCGTCATAGATCGCGAACTTGCCGGGAAAGTAGCTATACAGCGCCGGCGTTGTCAGATTGACCCGACGAGCCAGTTCGTTCAGATTAAGGGCTCCAGCGCCCTCTTCCCGGATGATCGCTCTGGCCGCATCGAGAATTGCTGACGACATCTCGGCCCGGTTGCGCTCGCGACGCTCTTGTGGAGAGAGAACCGGTGATTCGCCAAATGCCATTTTTATTCCTTAATAGTATTCAATGATATTAACGATATTATAGTTCCTGAATCGGAATTGTCAACAGGGCACACAGAAACGCGGCGGGTGGGCCGCCGTGGTGCCTGACTCAATGACGAGCCTGTGTCATAGTCGGCGAGCAGGTCGTTCATCCAGGAGGATACTGCGCCCTCCCCGTTTAGTAACTCTTGCCAGTCCCATCCTTCGGTTTCCGCCAGCTCTGGCTCTGGATCGATATGCTGGATGCCCCCGCCTTGCTCGCCACCAGGGAAGACATACCCATCGGCATCGACACCGGCTTCTGGTACTGGATGCGACATCACGCTGTAGAGGGCTTCCAGAGAAACGCCGTCGTCGCATTCCCGGAATTTCCGTGTTTTCCACGATGTTCGGAACGTGCGCTCCGGCTAATCTGTTCATAGTCGACTACCGGGTCTTGCACCGTTACCGCG
>SLFF01000095.1 GCA_007124395.1 Thermomicrobiaceae bacterium
CGATCCTCGGCATCGGCGCCTTCATTCTGGTGGAGCTCCGGGCCGAGAACCCGATCCTCAATCCGCGTTTCTTCACCAACCGGATCTATTCGATCTGCATGATCGGCTCGTTCCTGACGGCACTCGGTATGTTCAGCACGATCATGTACATGCCGCTGTTTCTCCAGGGTGTCCTCGGCCACAGCGCCACACGCTCCGGCATGCTGGTGACGCCGATGATGCTCGGACTGGTGATTGCCAGCATTATGGGTGGGCAGATGCTCTCCCGGATCGGTCGCTACAAGTACATGGCGATCACCGGCTTCGTGCTGGCTGGCTCCGGGATGATTCTGATGGCGAGTATGGACGCCGGAACCAGCACGATGCAGGTGCTGCGGAACGTGATTCTCACCGGTATCGGGATCGGCATGATGATGCAGCTCTTCACGATCGTGGCGCAGAACGCGTTCTCGATCAAAGATCTCGGGTCAGTTACCGCCAGTGCCCAGTTCTTCAAACAGATCGGCGGGGCGCTCGGTGTTGCGGCGCTCGGTTCAGTGATGTTGAACCAGTACTCATCGGCCTACGACAGCCGGGTAGACGGTCAACTGAGCGGGGAAGTAACCGCCGAGCAGGCGGCAGAGTACCAGAACCCGCTCGAGTTACTGACGCAGGCCGAGCAGGGTGCCACGGACAACGGCATCATTGCCTCAGACATCCCGGCGGCCCTGACTGAAGCAGTGCGCGAAAGCCTGGCGATCGCGGTGACCGATCTCTATCTGGTCGGCGCGGTGATCATGGGTATCGGCCTGGTGACGATGTTCTTCCTGCCGGAGATTCCGTTGCGGACGTCCAACCGGGATGAAGAGGAAGAGGCTCCGAGCGAGGACCCAGCCGGCGAACCGGTCCGCGCACCAGAGCGTGCCCGCCCGCAGGCCGATCGCCGTCAGCCCAACCCTGAGCCAGAACCTCGCCGGTCCTACGACTGACATCTCCTGGCACTGAGCCAGCATCCGGCAATTGACTGTTTCCGCGGAGCCTGTACTGGCAGGCTCCGGCTGTGGACGGGCTCTCCTTCGACGCTGTGATCTGACTGGTGACGGTTGCAAATCGCCCATCAACATGCCAATATATGCCCCATTCCGGCACAGCATCCGCGCCTCGATAATAAACTGGGCCGATTTCCGGGCATCCCCTTTGGAAATCGGAATCGTTTCGGGCGATACGGCAACGCGGAGATGGGGGATAAACCGCATGAGCGATATCACCGAGTACAAGACAGAGCAACTGGAAACATCGACACGGTACAACATCCGGCCCACCGTCTTCTTCCCGGCCGCAGGTATCATCATCGGCTTCGTCCTCTTCGGCGTCATTTTCTCGCAACTCTTCGCTGATATCGCCAGGAGCGTGCAGGAGTTCATCTCCACCTCGCTGGGGTGGTTCTACATCCTGTCGGTCAGCATCTTTCTGGTCTTCGTCATCGCGTTAGCCTTGAGTCCATACGGGCGCATTCGTCTGGGACCAGACGATTCCCGACCGGATTACAGCTACCTCTCCTGGTTCTCGATGCTATTCAGCGCCGGAATGGGTATCGGACTCCTGTTCTTCAGCGTGGCAGAGCCGATCTATCACTTCGCGGTCGAGGTTCCCCCGGCAACCGATGCCGAGGCTGGCAGTACCGGTGCAGCCCGTGAGGCGATGAACATCACCTTCTTCCACTGGGGTTTTCACGCCTGGGCGATCTACATCATCGTCGGCCTGGCTCTCGGATATTTCGCCTATCGCAAGGGTCTGCCGCTAACCGTCCGCTCGGCCTTCTACCCGATTCTCGGGGACCGCATCCGTGGACCGATCGGTGATGCCATCGATACGCTGGCGATCGTCGGCACGCTCTTCGGCGTGGCTACCTCACTTGGCCTCGGGGTGATACAGATCAACGCTGGACTGTCCTACTCGATGGGGGTGGATGGCTCCCAGATGGTTCAGCTGTTACTGATCATCCTGATTACCGCCATCGCGACTGTTTCGGTGGTGGCCGGTCTCGATGCCGGAATCAAGCGGCTCAGTGAGATGAACATGACGCTGTTCGGCATTCTGCTCGGGTTCCTGATAATCGCCGGACCCACCATCTACATCCTGCGGGCGTTCGTGGAGAGCACCGGCTACTATTTGCAGAATATCGTGTCCACCAGTATGCGGACGGACATGTTCACCGACCCAACCTGGCAGGGTGACTGGACGATCTTCTACTGGGGCTGGTGGATCTCATGGTCGCCATTCGTGGGGATGTTCATCGCCCGGATTTCACGTGGTCGCACCGTCCGCGGGTTCATCACCGGTGTGTTGCTGGTGCCAACGATCGTGACATTCATGATCCTGACGGTCTTCGGTCAGACGGGGATCCACATGGAGCTGTTCGGCGACGGCGGGGTGGCATCGGCGACAGCAGAGAGCCTCGATTTCGCGCTCTTTGCCATGCTCGACGAGCTACCACTGACGCTGATCATGACGATCCTGGCGATGATCGTCATCGGCACATTCTTCGTCACCTCATCTGACTCTGGCTCGCTGGTGGACGACACGCTGGCCTCAGGCGGTAGCCTCAACCCGGCCTGGCAGACACGCGTGTTCTGGGCCGTCGCGGAAGGTGGTGTCGCCGCCGTGCTGCTTGTCGCTGGTGGTCAGGCGGGGCTCTCCGCCTTCCAGCAAGCAGCAATCGCCACGGGTGTGCCGCTCACGATTCTGTTGTTACTTATGTGCTGGTGTATCTTCGTGGCCCTGAAAGAAGATCACGCTGAAATGGTAGCCAGAGAGCGTGCCCGGCAGCGTTCGGCGCCGCCACGTCCAGCCACAGCCGGTGCATCGGCATCGGGATCCGGCGGCGAATCGAAGCCAGCACGTTCAGAGTCTCCGGAGACCCGGGAGAAGCCAAAGGCCCGGAAACGGAAGAAGAACGAGGACGACGACTGAGGCACCGTCGCAGGCAGACGTCTGAAACGATGACAGCACCACCGCAATGCGGTGGTGTTCTGTTTTTCGGCCAGATGTGCGCAGTCTCTCCCTGAACCCTCACGCTCTTCTCCCGCACAGTTCGTGGAACATCTTTTGCCATTAGCGTTTCA
>SLFF01000430.1 GCA_007124395.1 Thermomicrobiaceae bacterium
CAATCGCCAGCACCTGCTGCCGGGCGTGTCCGGCCGCTTCGATCACCGCATTGCCGACGGTATAGAGGATCTTGCTGCCGCCGGTGCGTCCGGCATGTGGGGCGGTCTCGGTGTTTGCCGTAGTTACCTGAACCTGTTCCGGCGGAATCCCGAAGACTTCGGCGGCGATCTGGGTCAAACCTGTGGTGGTGCCGGTGAGATCCATCGAGCCAACCACAACCTGAACCGTGCCATCGGCGTTGAGCCGGACGTTTGCCGATGCGGAGTCGGTGAATCCGCGACGCAACCCGAGCGCGATACCGACGCCCTCGTTCGGGCCGGTCGGTTCGCTCCAGACCGGTGAACGTTCGACTTCGTCAAAGAGCGGCTGGGGATCGAACGGCTGCCATTCGGCACCGTCGAACATCAGATCGCCCCCGGCGGCGGCGTTTCGCCGGCGGATCTCCAGTGGGGAGATCCCAAGCTGATGGGCCAGATCGTCGATCGCCGACTCCAGGGCAAAGGCGACCTGTGGCAACCCGGGCGCCCGGTAGGCCCCGGTTCCGGAGCGGTTGCTGAACACCTCACGGGTGGTGATGGCGTAGTTGCCGATTCGGTAGCTGGAGCCGAGCATCAGCGCGGCCGGCTCGAACGGTGACTTGGAGAAGTAGCCGGTATTGAACGTGAGGTCCCCACGCACGGCGATGAACTTGCCCGCGCTATCGGCGGCGAGCTGGACCGAGATCACTTTCTCCGGTGCCGGTGTCGTTCCGGCAAAATCTTCGGTCCGGGTGATCGTCAGCTTGACCGGCTTCGTGTATTTCAGGGCCAGCCAGCCGACCAGTGGCTCGAAGAGCATGAAGCGGGCGCCAAAGCCGCCACCGGCCGTGACTGGCTCCACCCGGACATTTGTCTCCGGAATTCTGAGCATCGGGGATACCGCCGTCCGGACGGCAAATTGCCCCTGCGTGGCGGTCCAGATCGTCAGGCCGCCAGTCGGATCGGGTGCGGCCGTCACCGAGCGCGGCTCCATGTAACCCTGATGGACAGAAGCGGTGGTCATCGTGAAGTCGGCAGTTGCCGCCGCGTTGGCGAACGCCTGCTCTACGTTTCCCTGCTCGAAGACGGTCTCGGCACTCAGATTCGGGTGCTGATCCGGCTTCTCCTTCTGGCGTTCCGGTCGGATGACCGGCGCTTCCTTCGCTATCGCGTCAGGTCCGTGCACGACAGCGTTGATCGATTCATAGTCCACCGCAACCAGGGACGCAGCGTCTGAGGCGATGGCCGGATCGGTGGCAATCACCACCGCGACGGGTTGCCCGACAAACGTTACCCGCTCACTGGCCAGAAAGAAGAATGTGCGATCCATCGCGGCATCGTTACGGGCGTACTCGGGAAGATCGGCCGCCGTGATGACCTCGATCACGCCTGGAATCGCCGACGCTTCGCTGGTATCGATACCGGCCAGGCGAGCGTGGGCGTAGGTGCTGTTGACGTAGGCCGCATGAAGCATCCCTGGCATCTGGATATCGTCGGTGTACTTCTCGAAGCCGGTCAGTCGGGGAACTGCGTTCGGGCGCTTCATTCGTTTGCCGATATAGCTCTGGGTCTCCGTGGCCATTTCACTCTCCCGGTACGGTGTTCAGCATTAAACGTCCAGCATCGCGGGAAGTATCGTAGCACCTCTCGTCCATTGCTCGTCGTGCAGACGGAGCAGGACGCCCGGATGATTGAGAGGCATATTTCGATACAGGACTTGACAAAAGACAATTATTGGTGTTAGGTGGCACTATATCCGTACCCCGATGCTCATGTATTCTGCAGTCGTGTCACCTCTCATTTGCGGATCCGTTTCTCCGGATTCTCGAGTCGCCCCGCGGATCGCGCGTGCAAAACCGGCGATCGATGCAAACTGAAAAGAGCCGGCAATGTTCACACGGGTAATCAGGGTTGTTCTAACTCTTGGCCTTCTGCTCGGGCTCGTTGCTGGCGGGATCGGCCCTGAACCTGCTCATGCCTCTGCAGTAGCGGAATCCCGACTTTACTTCCCCTGGATGCCATCAGGTGCGGTACTGAGCCACACTGAAGAATTCAGTAACTCGGGGCCTTACTACGGCTCCATCACGGTCCAGAACCTCGAGAACGAGCAAATCGTGCTCTACTATCAGGCGACAAACGGCGAAAGTTTCGGTGCAATCGGGGACTTTCAGTCGACGCTGGTCGCCGCGTATGGCGCCCGGACGTTTACGCCCCAGCAATTCCAGCTCGATGAAGGTGTCGAGGGCACCGGAGTCGTCTTCATTGCTCGCAAGTTCTCGGATACGTCTCTTCCAGCACGGATCTCCGGCGTTCAGAAACAGGCCGCCGCGAAGCCGATCGATGTCGATGCGAAGACCGACGGTGATCATCTGACGGTTGGCGGATACAACGGCCTGCGGTCGCTCTCCAATGGACCGGTCGTGCAGTTGCCGATCGTCCAGACAAACAGCAACTGGAACACCGTCATCCGGGCGACGAACTTCGAACCGTGGGAAGCCACGGCAACCATCAATCTGACGCTGCACGAGGCCGGTGGTGGTGGCGAGCTGAGTTTCGATGCAGTAGTGAACTCCGGCGGAACGGCAACGTTCGATCTTCTTGCTCTCGGTGTCCCGCAAGACTGGATCGGCTCGGCAGTGATCAGTTCGGATGAGATCGTCTCGGTGGTGGCCGAGCGGTTCAAGAACGAAACCGGCATGTTGATCATGAACAGCGGGCAGCGATCGGCGAACGCTTCATCGGTCAGTTATCTCCCGCTGGTGTTGCGCAACTGGTTTGGCTGGAACACCGGGATCTCCCTGTTGAATCCCCATGAAGTTCCGGTCAACGCTACGGTCAACTTCTATGCGATGGATGGGGAGCTAGTCGATTCGGAAGTGGTGACGTTGCCAGCATCCGGGATGGATTTCGTGTACATGCCTGCTGGCGATGGCACTCCATTCGTCGGGTCCGGCGTAGTGAGCTCCGAGGGGCAGCTCCTCGGCGTGATCGACGAGGTCAAATACATGGGCGATCCTGCTGAGGGAGCCGGGCACGCCATGTCCTACATGATGGAGCCTGAACTGGCCTACTCCGGTCAACAGCTC
>SLFF01000476.1 GCA_007124395.1 Thermomicrobiaceae bacterium
CAGAGCGAGCCCCGAAGTAACGGGACTCGCTCTGGGTGTGGAGGAGGAATTGTCTGGGCTGAATTACTGACAACATCACCTAGTAGTCATGCTCCAGAAAGCCACCCCAGGGATATGTCAGCTCATCGTGTGACCGATCATCAACGACTTCATCGTCGCCATTCTGGAGTTCGGCCAACGCGTCGGCGCGGTCCGTGTTGTTTCCAGAGGACGCAGCTGGTCCCGTTTCGTCCGCATCCTCTCCAGAGAGGGCCTCACCGAGATTGAAGTTCCAGTTGTCTTCATTGAACTGAATCCCCTCCCGGGTTTGCCCGCGGCTTTCGGGTTCGTCGTCCGTCAGGTCGTCTTCCTGCATCAGCGCTCCGGCATCCAGATACCAGTTGTCCTCCATGAACTGAATCTGCTCTCGCGACAGCGAGGGGTTGCCAGGGGCTATGCCACCATCATCTTCTTCCTCGATGATGAAGATACCGGGGGCCAGGTGCCAGTTGTCCTCGAGGAACTTCAACTTGTCGTGCGCGCGCCCGGCATCGACCGAGTCATCCGTGGCTGGACTCCCAGCATAAGGCGCTTCGGTATAGAGATCCGGGGCCCGCTCCATCGCCTCGAACTCTTGTACGCTCTGAGATCGGTGCTCGTCAGCCTGTTCGTCAGAGTCTGGCTCGACTGCCGCCGGGTTGTCGCCAGCCTCAGGCGATTCGGTATAGATACCTGGGGCCCGCTCCATCGCTTCGAACTCTTCTATGCCCTGAGGTCGGTGCTCGTCGGCATCGTCATCAGCGATTTGGAAATACCAGTTGTCGTGCAAGAACTTGATCTCGTCGTGCGCAAGCCGGGCATCAACCGAAGATTCTTCACTTGGACTCGCAGCGTCACGTGAGTCGTTGTAAAGACCCGGGGCCTGCTTCGTCGCCTCGAAGCCACTCGCGTTCGCAGCTCGAAGCTCACCAATCCGGTCAAATCGATCGGCCGTGTACTCGCTGACGTCGCTATCAGCGTCAGAAAAATACCAGTTATCCTCCAGGAACTGGATCTGATCCCTGATGGTTTCCGCATTCGACACGCTGGATCGCGCCGATGCTTCTCCGGACAATGCCTCCCCGTCCGGGACGAGTGACGTGGCCCGTGCCGCGGGAACCATTGCCATTACCACCAGAAACGCAACCACCGCCGCTGCGACCAACTTCTGGCTGCTCGGGTTGGTCAGTTGATACTGGGCCTGCATAGCTGCCTCCTTTTGGATAAATCGGTCTCCGCGTCGCTCGCGAATCTGATACGAGCATGACGGATCCCGATCCGGGCAACATCGTGCAAGTCACGTATTCGGATGAAGTTCAGTGGAAACTGGTCAGATCACCTAGTGGTTGAAGAGATATAGGTGATTCCGCCTAGACAAGATTCTCGCGCACCGCACGGGCAGCGACCGCCGAGCGGTTCTCCACGTCGAGCTTGCGCAGAATGCTGGAGACGTGCTGCATAGCGGTCCGGGGTGAGATGAACAGCTCATCACCGATCTCCTTGTTGGAGCGTCCCTCCACCAGTAGCCGCAAAACCTCGAGCTCACGGGCCGAGAGCCCGTAGCGGGAATCGGTGGTTCGAGGTGTCGTCAACCGTGACGCCAGCCTCTCTGCCCGCTCAAACATTGGACGCGCGCCCAGGTCAACTCCAACTCGGCGCACCTCTCCGAGCAAGTCCACCGCTTCTCCCCGATTGTCCTTGGCGATTTCCAGCTCAGCGCCGGCAAGAAGCGTCAAGGCGCGCTCGTAGGGAAGATCACACGCCTCCGCCAACTCGAGGGATGTCCGCACGTGCGTCCCGGCCGTGTCGAGGTCTTCCCGTTGCCTGCACAGGTCTCCAAGAAAACGGTGAATCGCAATCTGCGCTAGTGGCTGCTCGGGTTGTCTGGCACAGCAAAGGGCATCACAGGCAAGTCGGACGGCTTCCTGATCATTACCTTCTACGTGGTGGATCTTCGCCCAGAGCAGCAGACCTTCCGCAAAGCCGAGCACTGCACCGCTCCAGTCAAGCCAGGCATCATGGGTAATTATCCATTCCCGGGCCAGTCGAGAATCTCCAGCATCCAGCGCGAGTCCGGCGGCAATGCGCAGCGGTTCCGCCGGCACGATGAAAACGTGCTCCCTGGGGTTTGATGTCGGGCCACTCTTGAGAATCTCGTTCAGCACTTTCCAGGCCTCATTCTGATTCCCCTGATACCAATGCAGGCGTGCTCGTGCGGTCTTGCTGGCAAATCGGTACTCCACCAGAGTCGGCGTCAGGCCCGAGCCAATCAGCTCATGGAGTTCGCTCCAGCGTCCGGTGTACACGAGATAGTGCTCATACCCCCACATGCTGTTCTGATTGCCAACCATCTCGCTAGACACTTGCAGATGATCCTCGATGATCTGCACCAGACGGGCACGCTCGTGCAGGTGATTCGCTCGGTACGGGAAGTGGTTCATGATCAGGTCGAGACTGGAGACGATAACCCGTGGCGGCCCATAGTTGAGCTTCCGGTGAATCTCTTGCGAGAGGTCGAAGGCGATCTTGGCGTCTTCCGGTTTTCCGAGCGCGGCCATCGCCACTCCGAGACCTTCAAAAGCGTCCAGTGCACTGTGCGTATGCTGTGAAAGCTGTGCAACGATCTCCGGCCTGTGAACATCTTCCCATTCGATACGCAAGCTGCGCTGACCCATCTCGATCGCCTCGTGGAAACGACCTGCCGTGCTCAGGTTCATCGTGAGCAAACCAATCCAGGCCTCGATCGGGTCGGCCTTGGCCGCGAGCGACGTCTGGGTCCAACGAGCTATGCGGGCCGCCTCTTCGGGTGAACGACTCAAAATCTCAACGGCGTCCGTCATCTCCTGCAAGCCACGCCTGAAGTCACCAAGATTGCATAGATTGGTCCCAATATTGAATTGTGCCGCCGCCGCGATGGCCCGCTCACCACAATCCAGCGCCATCTGCTTTGCGGTATTCAGATAACCTGTGGCACGTCCTGGATCGAGGAAGCGAAGAAGCCGCGCAGTTTTCAGCATCAGACCAGCGGCAGTCGGCTCGCTTGCTGGTATTTCATAGAGAACATCGAGCGCTTCGTGGTACCGGG
>SLFF01000265.1 GCA_007124395.1 Thermomicrobiaceae bacterium
CGTGCTGGTGGAAGAGCGGATCGAGATCGCTTCGGAGCTCTATATCTCGATCATCATAGATCGGGACGAACGACGACCCCGGATCGTCATCAGCGCCAGCGGGGGTGTCAGCATCGAAGACATCGCTCGCGAACGTCCCGAGGAGATCGTCAGCCAGACATTTTCGATGTTCGAGGGCTTGCCCGAGTTCCGGGCACGGGAACTCTGGGTCGCTGCCGGGTTGACCGGACCGGTGATCCCGCTTCTGGGGCGGTTGACCAACCGGCTGTGGAATCTCTTCCTGCAGCATGACCTCCGCCTGATCGAGATCAACCCGCTCTTTGTCACGCCAGACGACACCGTGATCGCCGGCGATGCGGTGCTTTCGGTGGATGATTCGGCCAGTTTCCGTCACCCGGATCTGGTTCGATTCACCGTTCCCGGGACTGATCGATCATGGCGACCGATGACCGAACTCGAAACCCGTGCCCAGCGCGTCCACGAAGAAGACCCGTATCGCGGATCAGCTCGCTATCTTGAGCTGGACGGCGGCAACATCGGATTTCTCTGCGGTGGTGGGGGAGCCAGCCTGCTGCTCTACGATCACCTGGTCCAGGCCGGTGGAGCACCGGCCAACTACGCCGAGATCGGCGGCAACCCGACCGAGGCCAAAGTTGCCGGAATGACCAGCGTGGTGCTCAGCAAACCTGGGGTGGAAGGTCTGTTCGTGGCACACAACATCACCAACAACACGCAGATCGATGTCATCGCCCGTGGTGTAGTACAGGGAATCCGTCAGGCTGGCCGGGATCCCGCCTCGTTCCCGGTCGTCGCCCGGGAGGCAGGCTTGCACGATGTTGAGGGGCAACGCATTTTCGAGGAGTCCGGGGTGACGTATTTCGGTGAGCAAACCACTCTCGCCAGTGCGGCTCAGCATATGGTCGATGCTATTCAGGCGGGAGGGTCACAATGACCCGATTGATTAATCGCTCCACCCGACTCCTGATTCAGGGCATCACCGGTCGAGAAGCCCGCATGGTGACCCGCCACATGCTCGATTACGGCACGAGCGTCGTTAGCGGCGTGACTCCCGGTCGTGGAGGGCAGAACGTCGAAGGAGTCCCAGTCTTCGACACCATCCGACAGGCTGTCACCGCAACACAGCCATCTGCATCACTGGTTTCAGTGCCGCCCGCGGCCACGCTGGATGCGGTCTCCGAAGCGATCGAGGGTGGCATACCGCTGGTCGTGATCGCTACCGAAGGCATTCCGCAACACGATGTCATGCGGATGCTGGAACTGGCCGATCAGCACGGCACCGTCATAATCGGGCCGAATTCGGTGGGTGTCATACGGCCGGCTGATGGCGTGAAGATCGGCGCAATCGGAGGAGAAAATCCAGAACGCGCCTTTGTTCCAGGGCGGATCGGGGTGATCTCCCGAAGTGGGGGCATGACCTCGGAGATCGGACTGACCCTCCGGCAGGCTGGACGCGGCGTAAGCGCGGCGATATCCGTCGGCGGCGATGCGTTGATCGGCAGTACACCAGCAACGCTGCTTGCCGAGTTTCAGTCGGATCCAGACACGGACGCCGTCGTGCTATTCGGTGAGCCCGGAACCAGATTCGAGGAAGATGTTGCCCACCGAATCAGTTCCGGGGAGTTCAGCAAACCACTGGTGGCACTGATCGCCGGAGAGTTCACCGAACGCCTTCCGGCAGGAACCGCGTTCGGCCATGCCGCAGCGATCATAGAGGGCGGCTCCGGCCGCCCCAGCAGCAAACGAGCTGCGCTGGAGCAGGCCGGAGCCAGTGTTGCGAAGTCGCTGGACGACATTTTCGATCTTCTCCAGTCGAACACATAGACGAGGTTTATCGGCGCGTACTCGATCCACCAGAGTGCGGGCAGACTAGCAGGCGAGCACCGTCGGAGATCCGGCAACGATGCTCCCCACCACCTCATTTGGACCAACGAATACGGGATCAGTGGCCCGGGCGACTGGCAGTCCTCCGACAGGACAGCCGATGTGGACGATTCCTCCACTCAGGCTTGCAGTGGTCCCACCCTGCATCTTCAGGGAGTTCCCGGCACTCACCTCGACGTTGAAAAGGCCGTCGACATCGACGTCGAAACCCTTCAGTTTGAGATTTCCAAACGAGTCAAACTCGATTTCTCCGACGCTGTTTGAGATGAGCATGGAGGACTCGTCGAGAACAATCTCATTGTCCGGGCCGCGTAGCGCGATTCCATCGTTCGTTACCGAGATGGAGAAGGCTCCATCCTCGCTCTCGAAAGTTCCGGAGAATGTCCCCGGATCTCCCTGGTCGCCTTTGGGACCTTCTGGTCCTTCAGGTCCCTCCTCACCCTGTGGTCCTGCCGTGCCCTGAGGACCAATTTCACCTTCTTCGCCCTGCGGTCCCTGTGGGCCAATGTCTCCCTGTGGGCCGGTCTGGTTCCAACTGATCAGGGTGTTGTTGCTCGGGCAGTCTGGAGGCCCGTCGGTCGTCACATTTCTCAGCTGTCCCCCCGGCGTCAGACAGGCATAGACAACAACGTCGTGATCGTCTCCAAACACCACGTAGGCTGATCCTGCGCTCAGCAAGAGCACAAGCACGAATGCGAGAGAAACGACACGAAATGGGCGTGATGTCTCGAACCGCTGCATATCTCGATCCCTTCATAGCGCAGTCGGGCCACTTAGAGATTATCGGAGTACATGGTCAGTACTGATGCCCCGAATTCCTCCTCCCACGACGAACCCATGATGTGCTCGTCATCATGGCAATATGGCTACTGAGGTGTCTCCTCAGGCTCGGCAAAGCCACGCTCCCAGACAATCTGAACCCGTGTCCGTGTCACCGCCCGGCGGGATGCACGATGACCTGGAATGTACTGGCTGGCGCACGGAGCCGAATCCCGGTTCGGGATACGCAGGACCAGAAGCTGGTCAGGTCTTTTCACACGATTGTTTACCGGAAACGAGTTATTTGATGAACCGATTCTGACACACGCGCATGTAATAAGCAAGTGATTGCGCTTAGATCAGATTCGACCTATCTTCATTCATTGCGTATTCTGGTTCACACTTGGAGTTGTCGTCTGGGA
>SLFF01000443.1 GCA_007124395.1 Thermomicrobiaceae bacterium
AACGCGAAGCCTGTCCGATGATGACTGGAAGCCGCGAACGGCTCCCAGTCTCTCATCGTTCGATTCTGATTTAGCCCTGTACGATCTTCCGTGCCTTGGCGGCGATGTTCGCTCCGGTGAGACCGAACTCCTCGAGCAACGCATCACCGTCGCCGGACTTGGCGAACTGATCGCCAACATCGACGAAGGCGATCTTGCATGGATTGGTCTGAGCGATTGTCGATGCCACCACACTGCCGAGCCCGCCGTGATGCAGGTGCTCTTCGGCCACCACGATACCTCTGGTATCGACGGCTGCCGCGCGCAGTGCTGCTTCATCGATCGGCTTCACGGTGTGCATGTCCAGCACACGGGCAGTGATGCCTTCAGCGGCCAGCTCTTCGGCTGCATCGAGCGCGGCCGACACCATCAGTCCATTGGCAACCAGCGTGACATCGTTCCCGTCACGCAGGATATTCGCCTTACCGATCTGGAAATCGACATTCTCATCGTAGATGAGCGGCACATCACCGCGGCCAACCCGCAGGTAGGTCGGGCCGTCATGCTCGATCATCTGCTGGGTCGCCTTGCGGGTGGAATGCTCGTCAGCCGGAACCATCACCACCATACCTGGCAGTGAGCAGGCCAGCGAGACATCTTCGATACCCATCTGAGACGGGCCGTCCTCGCCGATGCTGATCCCGGCATGACTGCCGACCAGTTTGACGTTCAGTTTCGGGAACGCCACCGACATCCGGATCTGGTCGTAGGAATTGCAGAGTAGAAACGCAGCAAAGCTGGCTGCGACCGGAATCTTGCCACTGGCGGCCAGTCCGGCAGCCACGCCGATCAGGTTTGACTCAGCGATACCAACATTGAAGAAACGCTCCGGATTGTCCTTGCCGAACCACTCGGCACGGGTCGAGTTGGCGACGTCGCCATCGACCACGACAACCTTTGGATTCGAGGCACCGATCTCCTGTAGCGCCCGGCCAAATGCGTCCCGAGTGGCCTTGCCCATTGTCAGGCCGGCACGAGTTCCGAGTGTCATCCGATTTCCTCCAATGCTTCCGCAAGCCGATCCTTCGGCACACCACGACCATGCCAGGAGAAGTCTTCTTCCAGGAATGAGACCCCTTTACCCTTCTTCGTGTGGGCAATGATCGCGGCCGGTCCGTTGGAGTAGTCAGCTGCTGCGGCAAGTGCCGCGTGGGTTTCCTTGAGGTCGTGACCATCAACTTCCACGGTATGCCAGCCAAAGGCACGCCACTTGTCCACATAGGTCGATGGATCGGTGACTTTGGTGACCGGGGCGGTCTGCTGATACCCGTTGAGGTCAACGATCGCGACCAGGTTGCTGACGCCAAAGTTGGCGGCGGCCATCGCCGCTTCCCAGACCTGGCCCTCCTGGATCTCGCCATCGCCCATCATTACAAAGACGTTGTAGTCGAGATTATCCAGCTTTGCGCTGAGGGCGTGGCCCAGCCCCATCGAGAGACCCTGCCCGAGACTTCCGGTCGACGCCTCGACACCAGGCACACGAAGCATGTTCGGGTGACCCTCCAGCGGGCTATCGATCCGCCGCAGCGTGTTGAGCTGATCCTTCTGGATGTATCCAGCTTCAGCCAGCACGGCGTAGAGAATCGGCGACGCATGTCCCTTCGAGAGGATGAAGCGATCCCGATCTGGCATTTTCGGGTTCTTCGCGTCGTATTTCATGATGCCGCCAAAATAGAGTGAGGCCATCACTTCCACCGCAGACATCGAGCTCGTCGGGTGGCCGGAGCCCGCCTCACTGGTCATGGTCAGCACGTCTCGTCTCAATGATTTCGACAGCTCGGCCAGCCGATCGAAATCAGGTGCTGTGTGTGTTCCTGTCATTCCGGCTCCCTCCAATGGAGCGAACGCTGCTTATCGTTTCCGTGGGTTCCTCGTCAATGCGGCCGAACCGCATCTTCCAATACTATAGCGACTTGCCCAACTATGGGGACCTGATCGCATCTTTCAGACCGTAGACGCCACTTCTCAGGGCTTGATGATACGATACCCCGGCTGAAACACATCACAGGGAAAGGACCTGCCGGTATGGAGATCTCGTTCGATCAGTTTCAGGCTGTCGATATGCGTGTTGGTCGGATTCTCGAGGTCGAAGACTTTCCGGAGGCCCGGAAACCGGCCTACAAGCTGAAGATCGATTTCGGACCGGAGATCGGTATTCGCCAGTCTTCTGCCCAGCTCCCACCACGCTACGAGAAAGATGAGTTGATCGGACGGCAGATCGTCGCCGTGATGAATTTCCCACCACTGCGCATAGCCGGCTTCAAATCCGAAGTTCTGGTACTCGGGGCAATTCAGGCAGACGATAGCGTGATACTCCTGCATCCAGATGAGGGTTCCGAACTGGGAGCTCCGATCGCCTGACCTCTGAAAGCACAAACCCGCGGCCAGAATGTTCTGGCCGCGGGCCTGCTGAGGAGGAGAGAAATGTATATCGCTGGTCAACAAGAGCGCATAAGACGCTAAACTGCATTCCAGCTCGCAGCATTTCGTCTGCGATGTCGATCGGGATCCGTGTGGCGTCGGATCATATCCCGTCGACGCGTCAACTATTGCAGAACCTGTGCCATCATAGATGAAGTGCAGGTGAACGTCGGAAATCGAACATCGTAAACAGCGAAGGGGTCTCAGACAGATGGCGAGTAGAGAAGAACTGCGACAGCGCATTCTGGACGCAATCGACGCTCACAGAGACGAAATCGTCGAGCTGGCCGAGACGATTCGGTTGAACCCGGAAATCGGCTACCAGGAATATATGGCATCGGAGCTTCTGGCCCGGAAGATCGATGAGCAGCCGGGATTCGAGATCGAGAAACCACTGGGAGGTCTCGACACGGCATTTCGGGCGGCTCGACACGGTCGAGGCGATGGGCCGACGGTCGCCGTGCTGGCTGAGTACGACGCTCTGCCGGGTCTCGGACACGGTTGCGGTCACAATATGATCGCTGGTTCCGGCCTGGCAGCAGCGATCGGCCTGAACACCGTGATGGATGAACTGAACGGCACCGTGTAGATTCTCGGAACACCGGCTGAAGAGGGTGGCG
>SLFF01000177.1 GCA_007124395.1 Thermomicrobiaceae bacterium
TCAACAGGCCGCGTCGCGAATGGTTGTCGTGCGGATGCTCTCGCAGATGTCCAACCTGATTGTTGATCCGCTCAGTCAGCAGCGCAATCTGCACTTCCGGTGACCCGGTATCCGCGTCATGGGTCTGGAAATCGCTGACAATGTCCTGTTTCTGCACCTTATGCAACGCCATCTATCCGGCGCCTCCCTATTCTTCCCGCGCGCAAGCGACGCTCAAATACCATACAAGTATAACAGGGCCGACAAGCCCTCACAATCAGCAGGTTTGCCCACCTGATTCAGCAAATTCGGCTACTCTACAGCCAGAATCACCGGTTCAGACGACGGCTTCCTGTCGGGTAACACTGACGGTCCCGGTTCCGCGCTGCATCGCGACCATTCCAGTGCGGCTGATCTCCTTGATTCCATACGGTCGAATCAGGGCGATCAGCGACTCGATCTTGTCAGACGGTCCGGTCACTTCGATCACGAGCGTGTCCGGTGAGGCATCGACGATCCGGGCCCGGTAGACCTCGGAGACAAGACGCATGATGTCCCCACGTGTTCGCTCGCTGGCGGCGATCTTGATCAGTGCCAGTTCGCGCTGGATCAGGTTCTCACCGGTAACGTTGGTGACCTTGATCACTTCCAGCAGCTTGTAGAGCTGCTTGGTCAGCTGTTCGACGGTCTTGTCGTCACCGCGAACAACCAGCGTAATGCGTGACTGGTCACTGGTCTCACAATGACCGACCGCAATGCTATCAACATTGAACCCACGTTGCCGGAAAAGGCTCATGATCCGGTTCATGACGCCTGGCTGATCCTCGACCAGCACGACCAGTGTATGACTGCGCATCGCTTCTACCACTCCGTTTCGTGCTGTTCGATGATCTCACCAAAGGAACCACCGGACGGGATCATCGGATACACGTTCTCTTCCTGATTGACCACGAATTCCACCAGAACCGGGCCTTCGATCGACTGGGCCCAGCGGATGACATCTTCAACCTCGTTCGGCTTCGAGACTCGACGCGACGCCATTCCGTAGGCCTGGCCAAGCATCACGTAGTCCGGGCTCGTGATCGGTGTTTCGGAATAGTTCCGATCGTGGAACAACTGCTGCCACTGCCGCACCATGCCGAGATAGCCATTGTTGATGATTGCGATCTTCACGTTGAGATTGTGCTGAACGATGGTGGCGAACTCGAACAGTGTCATCTGCACGCCACCGTCTCCGACGATCGCCCAGACTTCTTTGTCAGGACGCCCGAATGCGGCACCCATCGCCGACGGCACACCGTAACCCATCGTGCCCAGTCCACCGGAGGACAGCCACTGGTTCGGGGAATCGCACTTGTAGAACTGAGCCGCCCACATCTGGTGCTGCCCGACGTCCGTCGAGACAATCGCATCGCCCTCGGTGAGCGTATGCAATCGCTCCAGCGCGTACTGAGGTGGCAGGCCACCGTCCATGGCTGCTGGGGTCGATGGCAATGGATACTTCCATGTCTCAATCGTCTTCAGCCACTCGCGGTCCTGCACTTCATCAACCGCGTCGATCAGGAGCTTCAGTGACTCCTTCGCGTCGCCCACAACCGGAACGGTGGTGTCAACGTTCTTGCCAACCTCGGCTGGATCGATATCGACGTGGATGATCTTTGCGTTGGGCGCAAACTCGCTGATTCGCCCGGTGACGCGGTCATCGAACCGCATCCCGATACCGATCAGAACATCGGCGTCGTTGATCGCGTGATTGGCATGTGCAAAACCGTGCATCCCCACCATACCGAGACAGTTCGGGTGCGATGCCGGGAAACCACCGATACCCAGCAGTGTCAGCCCGATCGGGATGTCGGCGTGTTCCGAGAAGCGAACGAGCTCGTCGGTCGCTTTGGAGATCAGGATCCCGTGGCCGGCGAGGATCAGCGGACGCTTGGCCTGGTTGATCAGCTCGGCAGCCTTCTTGATCTGCCGCCGATGCGGCACCGTGGTTGGACGATAGCCCGGGAGATTGATCGGTCCGCGCGGGGCCAGCGTACCCTTGGTCAACTGAATGTCTTTAGGAATGTCCACCAGCACCGGCCCCGGTCGCCCGGAGGTCGCCAGATAGAACGCCTTCTGGATCGTTGGGCCGATATCCTCAACCCGGCGAACCACAAAGTTGTGCTTGGTGATCGGGATGGTGATGCCGGTGATGTCCGTCTCCTGGAAGGCATCGCTTCCGATGACCGCCTGCGGAACCTGACCGGTGATGCAGACCATCGGCACCGAGTCCATCATCGCCGTGGCGATACCGGTCACCAGGTTCGTGGCGCCCGGCCCCGAGGTGGCGATACAGACGCCTGGCTTGCCGGTTGCCCGGGCGTAACCATCGGCGGCATGGGCAGCGCCCTGCTCGTGCCGGACCAGAATATGTCGCATGTTGAACTCGGGAATAACATCGTAGAGAGGAATTACCGCACCACCTGGATAACCGAAGACCAGATCGACACCTTCTCGCTCCATTGCCTGACAGAGCAACCGGGCACCGGTCTGCGGCTTTGCTTCAGCCGCTGTCTCAGTACGCTTCGCTGCGCCTGTATCTGTTGAAACCATCGTGCGAGCCCCTCTCTTCGAGTCGGATAACACCCAATCAGGAAATGTTCCGCAAACGCAAACGAGCCTCCGGATGATCCGGAGGCTCGCGAGACTTGGTATCTTCTTCAGTGATCCCTAGCTTCTCGCAAAACCTCCGACGGCTACACGGCCGCCAATAATAATGCGTACTACAAGGAGTACGAGCGAGCTAAGGACTACAGTGAGACCAGCAACGACAGCATCAGCCGATTCGAGGATGTGATCCTCGACCGACGGGTTCACGCTGATTGCGATTGCTTTCGCTGGCACGTTTGCTCTCACCATTCATGTGTCTGGAGACTAACTCCACTGACGGCATAGTATCAGCTTGTGAAATCTGTGTCAACCAGTCGGCCGTATTGACCCGGATCTTCACACAATGCTAACGGATCGGATTCTCCGGACCTCGGCCACGATACGCCTCCACGAAGGCGTCGATAAGCTCTTCATCGAACGAATCGAGCTCCATCTTGTGGTTCCA
>SLFF01000434.1 GCA_007124395.1 Thermomicrobiaceae bacterium
ACGCTGGCAATCGAGAAGATCGGCATCACCCCGAACGAGGTCGACTATATCAACGCCCATGGAACGTCGACCCCGATGAACGATCGGCTTGAGACGCTTTCGGTCAGCTCGGTCTTCGGCGCGGACTCCAGTCCTCCGATCAGTTCAACAAAAGCGCTCACCGGGCATCTGCTTGGCGCTGGCGGCGGAATCGAAGCAGTGTTCACCGTTCAGGCGATCCTCACGCAAACTCTGCCGCCCACCTGGCATTTCCGCTATCCTGACCCCGATTGTCAACTCGATTACGTCACCGACGGCCCCCGCAAGGCAACCGTCCGGCACGCACTCAGCAATTCACTCGGTTTCGGCGGACACAACGTCTCGCTCGGAATATCTCGATTCATCGAATAACACGGTGAGAACGGTGAGAAGGAAAAACGGCGCGCTCCAGCAGCGCGCCGTTGGATTTCAATGTTGAGCGTTTACAGACGCTTCTAATCGAGATAGCCTCGCAGTGTCTGGGAGTGTTGCGGATTCCGAAGTTTGCGCAGCGCCTTCGCCTCAATTTGCCGGATTCGCTCTCGAGTAATCCCGAACTCGCGTCCAACTTCCTCAAGCGTCCGGAACTGCCCGTCATCAAGGCCGAAGCGCAGGATAACGATTCGGCGCTCGCGCTCACTCAGCCGACAGAGCGCATCGGTGATCTGCGTCTTGAGCAGTTGCTGCGACGCAAGCTCGAGCGGTGGCGGCATCGTCTCGTCTTCAATGAAATCTCCGAGGAACGCGTCGCCCTCCTGGCCGACCGGCGCTTCCAGCGAAACCGGCAACCGGGAGGCGTCGAGCACCTGGCGCACCTTCTCTTCCGGAACATCCATCGCGCGGGCGACTTCTTCTGACGTGGGTTCACGCTCAAAGATCTGTTGCAGGCGATGTCCGGTCTTCTTGACCCGATTGATCGTCTCGCCGACATGAACCGGCAGTCTGATCGTTCGGCTCTGATCGGAAATCGCACGGGTGATCGCCTGGCGAATCCACCAGGTGGCGTAGGTCGAGAATTTGAAACCGCGACGGTAATCGAACTTGTCGGTCGCTTTCATCAGCCCAATGTTGCCTTCCTGGATCAAATCCAGGAATGAAAGCCCGCGGCCGACGTATTTCTTGGCCACGCTGACAACCAGACGCAGGTTGGCCTGAATCAGGTGCGAGCGCGCCTGCTCGCCGTCATCCTTGTCCGCATTGAGCTCAAACCGCTCGGAATCGCTAAGATAGTCGCCGTTCTTGATTCGTTCTTCGGCAATCAGGCCCCGCTCCATACGCTTGGCGAGCCAGACTTCCTCCTCCATTTTCAGAAGATCGGTGACGCCGATTTCCTGAAGATAGAGACGAACCGAGTCGCTGACACCGGCAGCAAGTGCTTCTTCGGCGATCTGTTTGCTGTCGGGAATAGACGATTCTGCCGGATCGGGGACTGGATGATGGCCACCATTGAGTGAAAGCCGTGAGCGAAGATCCATCTTTCGCTTATTGGGATCATCGTCGAGGACTTCTATGCCATTCTCGAGCAGGCTATGGTACAAATCGTCAAGGAGTTCGACGTCGTCCTCGGGGTGAGGGAACGCCGCAATGACTTCGTCCGACAACAGATATCCACGGTCCTTGCCCATTTCGATCAGGCTGGCTTCCATTGAACCCCCACCCATTTTCTGGTTCGACGATATGCGTCGACTCCGCCGTACACAACAAAACCCCGCACACACGCGCAGGGCATCTCACGTTACGTTCCGACTTGAACGGGACAATTCTTTGAATTTATCGAAATTTGACTGATCATTAGTGACCTGACCCTTACTCCCAATACCGATTATAGCGCGCCAGTATCGCAAAATCAAGCACCCGGCCTCGAGGATCTGCCGAATCAGACGGTGAGAGAGCTATTTTGACCCCAGACCGCGTAACACTTGGAATCGATCCGGGTACCGCCCGGCTAGGCTACGGCGTTATCAGAGGATCAGACCCGGCATCTTCGCTGGAGTTCGGCATCGTGGAGACGACGTCGAGCCAGGATATGCCCGCCCGATTGCTTCAACTTCATGATGAACTGATCGGCCTTATTCGGGAGTATCGTCCCGCCGTGATGGTGATTGAAAAATTGTTCTTCTCCCGGAATGTGACCAACGCCATCTCGGTTGGCCAGGCGCGCGGAGTAGCAATGCTCACGGCTGCAGAGTCGGGGATCTCCGTCGTCGAGTACACGCCGGCCGAGGTGAAGCAGGCGGTTGCCGGGTACGGGAATGCCGACAAACAGCAAATACAGCAAATGGTCAAGTTGATTCTCGGTCTGGACGAGATTCCCGAGCCAGATGACGCTGCCGACGCACTGGCTGTCGCGATCTGCCACGTTCAACACGCCGGTTTCCTTGAATCGGTCGAGGGAGGCACGTCGTGAGCAAGCGACGCGCCGATGAGGTGCTTGTCGAGCAGGGCCTGGCCCCGTCACGTAGCAAGGCTCGGGCGTTGATCATGGCAGGGCAGGTCCGGATTGGAGATGCGGTGATTGATAAAGCCGGTGCGGCAGTCTCGACCGACGCCGAACTGACGGTGGTGTCCGGCCCGGAATACGTCAGCCGTGGGGGTGAGAAGCTGGTTCACGCTTTGACGCAGTTCTCGATTAACCCAAACGGCTTGGTATGTGCTGACTTCGGAGCTTCGACCGGAGGGTTTACCGATGTTCTGCTGAAGCACGGGGCCGGTCGCGTGTACGCAATCGATGTGGGATACGGCCAGCTTGACTATCAGCTTCGCACCGATGAGCGAGTGGTCGTCATGGAGCGCACGAATGCCCGGCATCTCGAATCGCTTCCGGAGCCGGTAGATCTCGTGGTGATCGATGTCTCGTTCATCTCGCTGGCTCAGATGTTTCCGGCAGTTCAGCGAGTCCTGAACACACAATCTGGCCGCTGCGTTGCGCTCATCAAGCCGCAGTTCGAGGCGGGGCGAGACCGGGTTGGCAAAGGGGGGGTTGTTCGCGATCGACGGGTTCACCGGGATGTCATCCATGCAGTTGTGACCAGTGCAGCAACGTTCGGGTTACAA
>SLFF01000189.1 GCA_007124395.1 Thermomicrobiaceae bacterium
CTACCCCCGCAACCGGACCAGGTCCCGAGGAATGCCGTAACAGCGACTGATCGCCGTCAGCGCGATCAGCGGCAGCGCCGCTGCCACCACGATCACCAGGATCGTGAAGTCACTGATCCATGATGCCTCAACGACGTACTCTCGCCCCAGCGCCAGTTGATCGCCGAAGTTCGGAATCGCCGGATTCAGCAAACCGATCTGCCCGAACACCGTTGACCACCCGATGACGAGCAGGAGACCGAGCAGCACCAGAGATGCGAACGCGGCCGGGAGCTGCACCACCTCGACCCTGCGAACCAGTGCCAGTGCCGTCGGTAACATAATGAATCCGCTGGTGATGGCAACGGTCTGCACCGACACCGTCTCACCGATCGTCACCGAGATCGCGCCCCAAAGCCCGAAGAAAATCACCGCGGGCGGCATACGCTCCAGAATCGGCTCCAGCGCCAGCAGGGAACGGTTGAACGGCACGATCAGCCGCCAGCCCATCGCCAGCCCGAAGAGGACGACGCCGATGGAGAGTCCGGCGTAGACTGTATCTCGCCAGGCGAAGACCAGCCGGTCGAAGACATCCCGACCCATCTCATCGGTGCCGAACCAGTGGGCGCCCGATGGTGATTCCTGCACGTTATCCAGCCGCTGCATCAATGGATCATCGGCAACGACGAGGAGTAGCAGTGGCAACAGGACGGCAATCGCGACAATACTCCAGCTGACGATCTGCCGGGCCCGGGTTGGCGCGGTGTACGTCACCACAGGCTCGTCCGGTCTTCCACCGATACGCCGACCAAGCAACCAGAGGATCAGCCCGAGCAACGCGGCGATGGCCGCGACGATAATTCCCTCGATCGGGAAGGCGAAGCGACCAGCATCCGGAGCGATCTGGCTTGGTGACTGAGAGAGGCTTGCGATGGCTGTCATCATGAGCGGGCCAGCCATGATGATCACCGCGATCCGACCAGCCAGAGCCGGAGCCTGGGCACCGATAACCTGCGCGATCGACGCCATCCAGCCACGGGCGCCGGATGTGCGCGCGTCGACGACCTTCAACGCCAGTTCAGCGCCGAGCGCGATCCCGAACAGACTCACCAGCGAGATCGTAAAGACCCAGCGAAGGGATCCGATGCCCAGTCCGGATTCCGCCATTGTCGGCAGCATCAGGATCACGATGATGTTGGCAAACACCGGCTGCAACGGAGAGAGCCCGAAGATCGATGCTCCACTGAGGATGAATCGCACGGCCCGGAGCATGATCGGCGTGTTCGCCAACGCTCGCAGGAGTAGCGCACCGGCCAGGCCAGCCACGCCCATTGCCACGAGGATTCCGAGCAGGTAGAACGGCAGTTCGATGTAGGACCACCACGGGTGGCCTTCGAGCGCGAGACGCCATTCGGTACCCGAAAACAGGACGCTGCGGGGTATTGCCAGAATCATCAGGACGGTGGTCAGAACGAATGCAGCGATCCAGTTCCAGAGTCGAATGTTCACCAGCCCCATGCCCTCCTGCGGTCGATCCCGCGAACCCGCTATGCTGGCAGGCACCTTATCAAAAACCGGGATCGGGCGCTGTCCGGGCTATTCCGCAACTGGATGGATTGCCTCTTCGCAAACATATTGCGGTTGGAATAATGACTGGATCGGCGCAGACACGGCCAGCTCATTCGATGAAGGTTACCGGAGGTCACGATGAGCGAAGAAACGACGGTAGATCACGACGGAACGCATTCACCCCGACCTCGCCGCTACAACCGCTGGTGGGTCTACGCCGGTCGGGCGCTGTTGCTCGTCGTACTATTGCTCTTCCTGGCGGTCGTCATGACGACACCACCCGATCGGGGCGATCAACCCGGCTGGACCGATGCCGCTGAAATGCCGGCCGCCAGAGGTGAGCTCAGTGCCACCATCGCGATGCGGGAGTCAGGCTGCGAGGCTCCGCCGTGTGAGGTGGTCGTTGCGGTCGGTGGTTTTGCTGCTCCATTCAGCACATCAACCCGGGCCGAAGCGTACATCGTCGATGAAGACCGCTGGATCGAGCTGCCGGATTTGCCGTCGAGTCGACATCATCTGGCTACGGCTGCGCTGGACGACGGCACGATCGTCGTCACCGGTGGCGCTGGTTCGGGAATCGACTGGGATCCCACTGACGATGTCTGGGCGCTGGCGCCGGATAGCGACGAGTGGACGCAGCTCGATTCATTGCCTGATGCTCGCTGGGGCCATCGGATGGTGAATGTCGACGGTCAATTGGTCCTCGTCGGTGGTTACGGTGGTGCAGACACGATGATCTATACACCGGGGGATGGCTGGCAGCTCGGCGCACCGATCCCGGTGCCACGGGATCATCTGGGAGCGGTGGTCGTCGATGGCGAGGTCTGGGTGATCGGAGGCCGTGATGATGAGATCAAGGATCGTGTGGACATTTATGATCCCGCCGAAGATGCCTGGCGGGATGGTCCGGCACTGCCCGAACCGACCAGTGCGGCTGCGGTGGGTCTCGTCGATCGAACGCTGGTGGTGGTTGCTGGTGAAGATGACTCCGTGATCGGGGGCGGAATCGTCCGTGATTCGTGGATGCTGGATGTCGATGATTCCGATTCAGGCTGGCAGCCGCTGGTTCGCCCGCCCGAGGACATGCACGGTGCCGGAGATGCGGTGATCGGCTCCGGCGACGATGCTCGGCTGCTGATCATCGGCGGAGCATCACGACACGGCGCGTTTTCCCCGCTCGCCTGGAGCGATCGCGTGATGGTGCTGGAGGATCCGCAGTCGAGGGGTGTGCGGTAGACGGGGCAGCTCCGTCTGCCCCCGCCCGTCAGACCGGTTCGCTGGACGGGGCGACACGAAGGTCGCCGGCTACCGTAGGTGGTCACCGATGGGTGAGGGCCTGCTCCCCTACCGCTGCGGCTTGAGGGATAGATGGACCCCCGATGTGGTGTACCGCACTAACGAAAGTCGGGTTCCTCGATACTCGCAAACGGCGACCAAAACACGACAATTCGGTTTTAATAGACGTAATGTTTGTGATTTGTACTCTTCGTAC
>SLFF01000117.1 GCA_007124395.1 Thermomicrobiaceae bacterium
AGCCTCAACCACCGCATAAACACGACCCGGCTGTGCTGGCGAAGCAACGATCCCGGCCTTGCCAAGCATCCCCTGGGGCAGGCCATAGTTGCGGGAGATGTCTTCCCAGGTATCGCCACCGTCGAACGATCGCCACAGGCCCGATTCCCAGCCACCACTCCAGAGAATGTGTGGGTAGCGCTGAACCTGCCAGGAGACGGCATAAAGAATTCTGGGGTTGTTGCGATCCATCGAGACATCATGGCACCCGGTGTTGGGGCTGACGTGCAGCACCTTCTCCCAGGATTCTCCACCATCGGTAGTCCGGAACACGCCACGTTCTTCATTTGGACCGAAGGCATGTCCAAGGGCCCCGACATAGACGGTGTCCGGATCCTCTGGATGAATCTGAATCTTGCCGATGTAGCGAGTGTCCGAGAGGCCGAGATGACGCCAGGTACGGCCGGCATCATCTGATTTGTAGACACCATCGCCATGCGACACCTGGTTCCGGATCGAGGTCTCACCGGTTCCGGCGTAAATCACGTTGGGATCTGATTCGGAGACGGCCAGCGCGCCAATTGCCGCAGTATTGAAGAAGCCGTCGGAGACGTTTCTCCAGGAAACGCCGCCATCTTCGGTCTTCCATACGCCACCGGCGCAGGCTCCCATGTAGAACGTCATCGGTTCGGTTACGTCGCCGGCCACTGCAACCACCCGACCACCCCGGAACGGCCCGATATTACGCCACTGGAGCGAATCCAGCGTAGACTGCAGTGCGGTCTGATCCTTCGTCATTGTCCCTGAGCACCCTTCCTGATTCGTCGATGATCCCGAGCCGCTGAGTGGAACAAGCCGGACTCACTCTGGTCCGGATCCTTCCTGCAGCGGCCCCGGTGAAGTGCGGCGGGTGAGGAATTCTCACCCGCCTGCTCGCCTTTCGTTCGTGCGCAACTAATCGTCGTCGACCGTGATCTCCCAGACGTTTGCCAGGGTGTACTGCATAGCCGGCTTGACATGCAGGTTCTGCACGCGCGGGCTGTGGCCAACGAGCGCATCCCAGTGAACCAGCCAGGAGAGCAACTGATGCTCCTGCGTGACTTCCTGAATCTCTTTCCAGATGGCGATACGATCATCATCTTCGATCGCCTCGTCCAGCTGGTCGTAGAGATCATCGAGTTCATCGCGAACCGGAGCCAGCTCGTGATCATCATCCTCGATCTTCCAGAGCTGGTTGACGTTCCAGAAGGTGTCGCCAAGCTGCGCACCCACCGCGTCGACGAATGCGGCGTTCTGTGCGTGGAAGGAGACTTCCCAGAAGTCGCCGGCACGGAACTCATCGAGATACGCGCCCCACTCCATCGTCTGCATCTCGGTCTGAATGCCGATACTCTCCAGGCCTTCCTGGATCAGCTCATTCATCAGACCGTAGCTGAGCTGGCGCTCGAGCTGTGTCGAGAGCACGTTGACGGTGAGGGTTTCGCCATCCCGCTCTCGATATCCGTTGTCACCCATGACCCAGCCAGCTTCGTCGAGGATTTCGCCAGCTTCGTCCGGATCATATGGATCGATTTCCAGATCATCGTGATAGCGTGGCCACTCTTCCACGGCACCACCACGGCTTACCCGGCCGAAGCCAAGCAGCAGCTCGCTGACAACCGCATCGCGGTCGACGGTGCGGGCAATTGCCTGCCGGACAGCCAGTTCCTGAGTGTGACCCTTGGCACAGTTGAAACTGATCCAGGTGGCGGTCAGGCCAGGCTGCGAGGTGATGCCGACGCCTGCATCTTCAAGACGATCCACATCGAGGGCCTGAACCGAGAAGCTGATGTCGGCGTTGCCGGCTTCCAGCTCGGCCATCTGAACGCTCTGCTCCGGAATCACTCGCACGCGAATACGGTCGAGGCCCGGCGTCCCGCGCCAGTAGTCATCGAAGCGGTCCATGACCAGCTGGCTATCTGGCTCGAACTCAGTGAACTGGTATGGTCCGGTGCCAACCGGGTTGGAGTGAACATTCATGTCGCCAGCCTCGAGCGCTGCCGGGCTTGCCATCGAACCGGCATAGCCGTGGAACACGTCATGAATGAAACGGGCATAGAGCGAGTCGAAGTTCACCACCAGGGTGTACTCGTCTTCGGCCTCGATATTGTCTGCCGTGCCAACGTAGGATGTGAAGTCGTCATAGAAGTTGGTGTTCAGCGACTCATCGAAGTTGCGGTCCAGGTTCATCTTGGCCGCTTCGGCGTTGAACTCTTCGCCGTCATGGAACATGACGCCTTCTTCGAGATGGAAGATGATCTGGAGACCGTCTTCGCTGATCTCCCAGTCATGGGCGAGTCCCGGCACCAGCTCAGTATCGACATCGGTCTCGACCAGGGAGTCGTACATGTAGGCCATGGCGCGGGTACTACCCACGTCACGATGGAAGACCGGGTCGAGCGAGACCGGGTTCTGCTCGTTGAGAATCACGAGCTCGCCACCGCTTGGAGCATCCTCGGCATCGGCCACATCGTCGGCATCGTCGACCGGATCCGGGTCGTCTTCGTCGTCCATCGGATCTTCATCATCGGCGTCGTCGGCTTCTTCTTCGTCAGCATCGTCGGTGTCATCGGTATCGACAGCAGGCTCATCGTCGTCGACATCGTCGTCATCTACGGTGTCGTCTGCATCGTCGTCTTCACAGGCGGCGAGCAGCGTACCGGCCGAGAGGGCACCAACGGCAAGTGCCGTCGTCTTCATGAACCCACGTCGGCTCAGGCCTTTGTTCAACAGATCGCTGGACACGGCGCCACGCAGTGAATTGAATTGCTTTTTGATATCGGACATTCTGGCTCCTCCTCATGACGTTCGAATCTGAAATGCGAAGATGGTCGATCGGGACCACTATCTGGAGCGATCCCCTCTGATGTCGATCTGAATCCTCCTTCCTTAATGGACCTCGCCACTGTCGGTAGATTCCAGCGAGGCTCGGGTCCGGTCTAGTCCCACGGAGTAACTAGCGCATTGGCTGTCCAGATGACTTCATACGTGGATCGAGCGCATCTCGAAGCGCATCACCG
>SLFF01000341.1 GCA_007124395.1 Thermomicrobiaceae bacterium
ATCGACGCTGCATTGCAGGCGGAGATCGGCAGTTACACCGAGTTGCAGCTGCAATCCGTTGGTCCAACCCTTGGCTCCGAGATCCGCAATCGCGCCGGGATCGCCATCCTGCTGGCATCGATCGGTGTGCTGCTCTACATCGCCTACGCGTTCCGGAAGACCCAGAACTCATTCCTTTACGGCTCGTGTGCAATTATCGCCATGTTGCATGACATTGCGCTGGTCGTCGGGGTCTTCTCGATTCTGGGCTGGATCGCTGAGGTGGAGGTCGACGCACTCTTTGTCACCGCTATCCTGACCCTGATCGGTTTCTCCGTGCATGACACCATCGTGGTGTTCGACCGGGTCAGAGAGAACCTCGTATTACGGGCCGGTGATAGATACGAAGACATCGTGAACTACTCGATTGTTCAGACAATCCCGCGGTCGATCAACACAACGCTCACCACTCTGTTCACGTTGCTGGCTCTCTATCTTTTCGGTGGGGCGACGATTCAGTACTTCATTCTGGCCCTGATCATCGGTATCGTGGCTGGAACTTACTCGTCGATCTTCAACGCGGCTCAGATCCTCGTTGTCTGGGAAAACCGGGAGATCCACGACTTCTTCAATCGTCTGCTCGGTCGCCCGCAGACGCATGAGCAGCCGGATGAGCCGGACGACGATTATGACGAACTGGAAATGCCTGCCCGATAACGAGAGGGTCCGGTCGCAGTGACTGAACGTCGGACGATCGGCGTCATCGGTGGCGGAATCGCTGTTCTTGCGGCAGCCTATCGACTGGCCCGCCAGGGCCAGCGTGTCATCCTCTGGGAACGAAACTCGTATCTTGGCGGACAGGCCGCGGCGTTTACGGTAGCGGGCAGTGAACTGGAATACTTTTACCATCACTTGTTCATGAACGATCATGATATCCGTGAGCTCATGGAAGAGCTCGGGATCGGGGACGATCTGATCTGGCTGAATTCCAGCGTCGGCTTCTTCGCCGATGGAAAGATCTACCCACTTCAGGGGGCACTCGATCTGCTGCGACTGGACTTCATCCCGCTTCACGACCGGATCCGGATCGGCTTCGTCACCCTCTACCTGCAGAAACGGACCCACTGGCGAGAATTCGAGCAGATCACCGCCGCAGACTGGCTACGCCGGGCTGTCGGCGAGCGAGCGTTCGCTCGCGTCTTCGGAGCGCAACTTCGCGCAAAGTTCGGCAAGCGATACGATCAGGTCGCAATGGTCTGGTTCTGGAACAAGCTCCACTTGCGCACGCAATCACGCACATCCCCACTCCAGAAAGAGCAACTCGGCTACATCCGGGGCAGCTGGAATACGCTGATCAACCGGCTGGGCGAGGCGATCCGAGAAAACGGGGGTGAGGTACAGGTCGGTGTCGGCACTGAATCGATCGAGCAGAATGAAGACGGCACATGGCAGGTCAGCACGACTGATAGCCAGACCGTAACCTGCGATGCGCTCGTGGCGACCGTCCCATCTCCGCTGCTGTTGCGTATCGTGCCGAATCTTCCGGACTGGTACCAGGACAAGCTCACCGGGGCCGTGTATCAGGGGGCCGTGGCGATGATTCTCCAGATGTCACGCAAGCTCTCCGACATCTACTGGCTGAACATCGGCGATCCGTCGATCCCGTTTACCGGCGTCATCGAACACACGAACTTCATCGGACCCGAGCACTACCAGGGCAACCATTTCCTCTACATCAGCAAGTACCTGGACCAGAATCATCCCTATCTGACGATGTCCGAGGATGATCTCTTCGAGGAGTACGTGCCATACCTGCAGAAGATCAATCCGGACTTTTCTCCAGACTGGGTGAGCCAGCGCTGGGTGTTTCGAGAGCGCGCCGCACAGCCTATCATCACCCAGAACTACTCCGAACGGGTACCGGAACACCGCACTCCGTTGCACGGACTCTATCTGGCGAATTCGGCCCAGATCTACCCGGAAGATCGCGGAACGAACTACTCGATTCGCCTTGGGAACCGTGTCGCCAGGATCGTTCAGAACGACATCGACCATGGGTTGATCGGTCCCCAGAAAGTCTGATTCGGACTGAGAATTCCGCACTCCTGTGCTATACTCCGGGTATTGAGCGCCCGTAGCTCAGAGGATAGAGCGCTTGCCTCCGGAGCAAGAAGTCGCAGGTTCGAATCCTGCCGGGCGTACTCCACAGAGACTTGTGAAAGTCTGGCGTTCTGCGCCAGGCTTTTGTCTACCCGCAAGCTGGCGCGGCCTGGTTTACGCTGCGTCTCCCAACCAGTCGACCAGAGAGCGGCGACACTCCGTAATATCGAAAGGTACGGCCGAAGAGTGTCGTCGATTGACGCAAATGGCACCTGTTGAAGACGTCATCAACCGCCTTCTCAGGCATTCTGACTGGACAGCGATGTACGTACACTCTATACTGTACGATAGCGGTTTCTCGATGGACACCGCGACAGGGGCATGGTCACGCGCATGAAGTACAGTGCTGCCGTTCGGTAGTGGACATAGTACAATCGCGCCGTGCGCTGGATGCTGGCAGTGAATGTGCAAGTGAGTCGAGTCGCCCTTCGATACGAGGCGGCAGATCCTTCAGGTCCGGTTAACTCCGGCTGGCACTGTCGACGGCGAACAGGCAAACAAAACACGTTGCCGTTAGCGCGCAAGGTATTTGCGATCATGAAGCAACCCCGCCCGATACCAGCGCGCTCGGCATTGAACCAGGCGGACAGGAGGTCCAGCAATGATATTCAGACGCGAAAATCGCGGTGAATCATTCCAGCGGCAGATCAGTAATCTGCGGCAGAAGCCTCAGAGTGAAGGCCAGCCGGAAGATGATGATCAGCAGTACGACTATGAGTCCCATGACTCCTACGAGCAGGAGTCCGATGAGCCGAGTGACACGAACCGGTTCGCAACTGACCAGGGAACACCTGCCGAAGGTATTTCGTTTCCGCCATCTCGCTCCGAGCCACAGGAAGTAGCCCCGCAGGATACCGAGATAGCTCCGCCACCGCCGCCACCATCGCATCCACCACAG
>SLFF01000208.1 GCA_007124395.1 Thermomicrobiaceae bacterium
CCACGATTCTGTTGTCCGATCACGGCGTTCAGTGCATTGCAGTGGACCCGGTCAATCCAGACAGGCTCTACGCCGGAACGTTCGACGATGGACTGTATAGAAGTCTCGATGCCGGTCAATCCTGGGTTCGCGTCGATCAGGCGATTCCACATGACCGGTTTCCATCGGTTGCGATATCGCCATCAGGCACCACCGGCGGCATCCATGCCGTCTACGCCGGAACTGAACCGAGTTCACTCTATGTCAGCCATGATGACGGCGAGAGCTGGACAGATCTTGAATCGCTGCGTTCGCTTCCGAGCGCCCCGACCTGGTCGTTTCCGCCCCGCCCATGGACGTCGCATGTCCGCTGGATTGCGCTCTCGTATCACGATCCGGATCTGATCTTCGCGGGGATCGAGCTTGGTGGCGTCATGCGCAGCATCGACGGCGGTGTAACCTGGGAAGATCGGAAGCCGGGTTCTTATCATGATTCGCACTGTATCCGGACCCATCCTGCTGATTCCACCCGCATCTATGAGGCAGCCGGCGGTGGCGTGGCAACCAGTCATGACGCCGGGGATACCTGGAAGCCGGAGGATGAGGGAATGGACCGCCACTATGTCTGGGCGCTAGCAGTGGATCCCACAGACCCGGATCGCTGGTTCGTCTCGGCATCACACAGTGCCCGATATGCCCACCGGGACGATGATTCCAGCGAAGCTGTGATCTACCGGAGGATCGGCGATGCCCCCTGGGAGCCACTCTCGAACGGTCTGGATGTGCCGATGGCGGAGATGCCGTATGCGTTGATCATCTCGGAAGACCAGCCGTCGACCGTCTTTGCCGGAACCCGGCAGGGGAGTTTGCTGGTGAGTGAAGATTCGGGCGATTCATGGCAGACGACCGGGATTGAGCTGGATGGGATTCAGGGACTGGCAGCTGCTCCAGCGTCTGATCGTTAATTCCGGTCCTGAACACGCTCGATAACTGGAACTCGTTTGTTTTTCGAGTAGCGAGGGAATAGAAGAAGGTGAGGGGTTTCCCCCTCACCTTCTGTCATCACCGGTGGCTACTGTGGAGTGGTTCCACCCGCGTGCGATGCTTGCTAGCTCTTCTCGTTCCAGACCGTCCAGTTATTTGTGATCGCCTGCGTTCCTGGTCGGTATTGATTTTCGGGGGTTAGACCCGGTACTTCGTTACTCGCTACTGCAGAGTTCGCAGATGCTCAACCACTGCCCAGCGCTGCTCCGGGGTGAGCAATGGCTGGAATGCCGGCATATGCGTGTCCAGACCATAGGTGACGATGTGGAACATCTCCCCATCAGTCAGATCCGACTCCTGCAGGTTGGACGGCAACGGTGCGTCATAGAACTCGAACTGCTGGGCAATCGGCCCATCTCCGGCACCTTCCGGTCCGTGACAGTGCTGGCAGTTCAGCTCGTAGACTGTCTGTCCAAGCTCACCGTTGCTCTCGTACGGATTCTCCAGGTCAGCAGATTCTTCGAACTCCCAGGCAACTTCTCCACCGGTAATCGGAACACTACCGGATGGCGGGTTCCACCCGTCTGGTTCACCGGCACCCCAGGACTTGGAGTAGTGCATCTCCGAGAAGAAGTCGATCGGATACGTATTCGTCGACGGGATCGAATCAATACAGCCGGCCATGACCAGCGACAGGGTCATCGTGACGCCGAGCAATACGGCTCGCCGCAACCCCCGCCGGCCTCGGGCCGTTAACCCGGTCCGAATGCCGGAAAGGCTCATGCCTGTGCTCCCCTCGGCTCGTACTCGTTCTCCGAGATCACGTCGCCGTTGTCGTTCTCGGAGACGATGTTCTCGTGCTCGACGCTGCGAAGTGCCTTCTCGGCATCGTCGATTCGATCGGCCGGAACACGGGCCAGGATACCGATCGACCCGTAGGTGATGCGCTTGTCATAGACGCCGAGCCGCAGCCGTGGGAGGCGGGACTCGAAGAGCACACCAAGCACGGTGAAGATCAGGGCGCCAAGCATCGTGCCTTCATACATGATCACGATCATCGGCGGAATCGAGAGCAGCGGCATACCGTAGGTAACCAGCGGGTATGCGAGCTGCGTGCCTGCCGTAATGAGCAAGCCCACCGCGAAACCGGAGGCCGCGCCGATCAGCGGGAACATGAAGAGCCGATGCCGGCCAGGATCCTCGCCGAATGCGCCCTCAGGATACGGAGCGTTGGTGAGGACATCGAAGTCCTCTCTTGTGAATCCGGCGTCTGCGAAAGCATCCGTCGCGGCGACTGCCGTATCCAGATCCTTGTAGACACCGAGTACTTCCCGGAATGCCATCGTCTACTTCCCCCTACTCTTCGCGGATCGTCGCATGGACGGTGCGCTTACCAACCTGGATATCCTGCGCGAAGTTCACGCCCTCCATCTCTTCCCAGACCGCAACTGGCGGGAAGATCTTCGAGAAGAGCAGCAACAGGAACGTAACCAGCGCGAACGAGCCAAAGACGAGCGTCAACTCAACAATGCTCGGTCGGTACCAGCTCCACATGAACGTGAACTCGAACTTGCGCTCCAGACCCGGCAGGATGAGCCAGTACCGCTCAGCCCACATACCGACGTTTACCATCAGCGAGGTCCAGAACATGATCTTGATGTTGCGCCGGAATCTCTGGAACATCCAGACCGGCACCGGAATGATGTACGCGAATACGAACACGAACGCTAGCAACATCGCGTAGGGCCACTCGAAGATGCGCTGTTCCATAACTACAAGCTCTCTGGGATCCCTGGTGAACATCGCGAAGATGATGTCCAGCACGAAGAACCACATCCAGCCGGTAGCCACAACAACGAGCAAGCGGCCTATACTGTCGAAATGTTCCTCACGTAAGTAATTATGGAACCCGAATAACCACCTCATTAAGGCCATCAGGGTAATCACCGCCGAGACCCCTGAGTGGACCGCTCCGATCACGAAGTACGGAGCAAAAATGGACGCGTGCCAGACCGGGATGAGCGAGACCGCAAAGTCCCAGGACACGATA
>SLFF01000486.1 GCA_007124395.1 Thermomicrobiaceae bacterium
TCGGTCCGATGTAGGAGAACGTTACCGAGCCCTCATAATCCAGCGGGACTACGCTGTCGCAGAATGCGGCAGTATCGACATCCATTGTGCCGGCGATCTCGCGGATGTACTCCGGGCTCCACTGGGAAACGTCGACGGTCATGTCCTCTTCATCGGCATCATGATCGTCGTCTGGCTCTTCCTCTTCTTCCTCTTCTTCCTCTTCTTCCTCAACCTCGTCTTCGGTGTCGTCGGTGTCTGGCTCGGCGGCTACATCTTCGCCGTCATCGTCGTCTTCGTCGGCACAGGCAGCCAGCAGCGATGCTCCAGCCAGGCCAGCGGTGGCCAGGCCAGCGGTTCGCAGGACTGAGCGGCGACTCATTCGGTATCCGAGAGGCAGTGTGAATCGGGATTCTTCGGTCATTCTGTTCTCTCCTCAATCAGCGTGAGACATTTGCGTTTCTGGTGACGTCCGAGGCGGTGCCACATTCTTTTCCGCTTCAGACGAAAGCGATGGCGTAGGACTTACCTCCTTCACTACCCCGTGCCGAAGATCGGGGAAGCGGGCTCTGTTTCCGTAATCGACGAGCTATGTTCTGGTTGAACGAATCCGAACTTCTCTGAAATTCGCCGTCCGGTCTCACGCAATGCCACGGCGAGTTCGGTCGCGCGGTCTGGTGTTATTCGCATGACAGGTCCGGAAATACTGATCGCAGCGATCGGCACACCGGTGTTCCCCATAATCGGGACTCCCACGCAGCGAATACCTTCCTCGTTCTCGACATCATCGATCGCATATCCACGTGTGCGGATCATGTCCAGATGATGTTCGAGTTCGCTACGACTGGTTATCGTATTGGGCGTCCGCTCGGTATATGAAATTCGCCCGAGCAGCAGTTGCTGCTCATCCTGCGGCAAAAACGCCAGAATCGCTTTCCCGAGTGAAGTGCTGTGAAGTGGATTCCGGGTTCCGACAACTGAATACATCTGAGCGGCTCGGGCGCTTTCGACCTTGTCGACGTACAGCACCTCATGATCTTCAATGACCGCCAGATGAACTGACTCACCGGTTGCCTGACAGAGCGCCTCCATATCCGGACGGGCGATCAATGGCAACTGAGCGTGTTCGATGAGTCGTTTGCTGAGACTGAGCATCTTGGAACCTAATCGGTACCGTCCATCCTGTCCCGTTGCTACATACCCCCGGGCAACCAGCGTGCTGATCAATCGGTACGTGGTGGGACGGGTGAGGCCACATCGTTCGGCAACTTCAGGTGCCGACAACGGTTGAGCTGAATATGCGAGCGTTTCAAGGACGTCCAGCGCCTTGAGTACCGTGCGAGACACTGCTGCCCTCCCCGCATCGCCACCATCGATCCTGACGTGATCCCGCCAGTTGGCGTAAAACAACGTCACGTCGGAGCGTACGCGTCCATTCATATAACCTGAGTTCGCATGCTCACAATCTGCGGCGCCGAAGCTTATTGCATACGTCCTCACGATTTGAACATGTTTTCAATTTTTGAGCTCGCTAGACGTGTACTGCCATTAATAGCATCATGCTGCAGTCATGTCAACCCTTTGAGCTACCATATTCTCAACGCACGGGAGTTCACATACCGGATTCGGCATCCTCGATACGTGTGGGTACGATGCAAACGGTTTCTCTAACAAGGCCACCGGTTACATTGCAGAATGCCTGTGAGTGACATGCAAACTGTTGTCCGATCGTTGCTCTCACAGCAGTATCCGGTTACGATGGATGAATCCGTTGACGCAACATCTGTTGCCAGTGCAAACGAATTCTGATTGGCCTTGCACTGTGCTGCTCAAGAGAGGTGCATCCGTGAAGGTAACTGACGTCCGAACAGCAATGGTCGGGGTTGACCGGCAGAACTGGTTATTCGTCTTCGTCGATACCGATGCCGGCATCACTGGTGTCGGAGAAGCGTCCCTGGAGGGGTTCGAGCGAACCGTAGAGACAGCGGTCCATGAGTTGTCTCGCTTCCTGGTAGATCAGGACCCCCAGCGAATCGTTCACCACTGGCAGTCGATGTACCGGCACAATTTCTGGCGAGGCGGGGTAACGCTCAATTCGGCGCTCTCCGGAATCGAGCAGGCACTGTGGGATATTCGCGGCAAATCGCTCGATGTGCCGGTGTACGCCCTGCTCGGCGGACCGACGCGAGACCGCGTTCGCGCCTACACGCACTGTCACGGAGCAACGCCGGACGAGGCCGTGGCCGATGCGCTCGACATCGTCAGCCGGGGTTTCAACGCCTTCAAGATGGGCGTCAGTAATGTCCATGCCGAAGATGATCGCGAGGCCGCACGTCTCGCCGTGGCCCGGGTTGCCGCGGTGCGCGAGGCCGTTGGTCCGAAGGTAGACATCATGCTCGACAACCACGGCCGGGCAATTCCACCCGATGCCGTCGAGTTGATGGATGCGCTCCAACCGTACAGCCTGCTGTTCTACGAAGAGCCAACACCGCCCGACAACATTCACGTTCTGGGCCGTTTGCGACAGGCTGGAAGCTCGGTTCCGCTGGCAACCGGAGAACGACTCTTCACCAAGTTCGGGTTCCGGGAACTGCTGGAACAGCAATTCGTCGATTTCATCCAGCCAGACATTTGTCACGCCGGTGGAATTCTTGAGATGCACTCGATTGCCGCAATGGCCGAGGCCCACTACGTGAAGCTGGCTCCGCACAATCCGAACGGCCCAGTGGCAACGATGGCCTCGATTCACCTGGCCGCGTCGATCCCGAACTTCCTGATTCTGGAGCAAGCGAAACAGACCCCGGCGTGGGAGGATGTTTCCGGCAAGACAACGACGGTGGTCGATGGATACTTCCAGTTGCCCACGGCTCCAGGGCTCGGTGTCACGATCGACGAGGCCGCGATCGAACGTCACCCCTACCGACAGCGAGGATACAACCAGCGGTTCGGTGCCGACGGATCAGTGCTCGACATCTGATCCAGACCACCGACACCTAACTGCCAAACTACTACAGAACCAGGGCCGGTCAA
>SLFF01000129.1 GCA_007124395.1 Thermomicrobiaceae bacterium
AAGAAGGCGTGTTGATCGGTGGTGCGGATCCCCGGGCCAACGGGTACGCGCTCGGCTGGTAGCCCGAGCGACTAATGTGGCTCAGATTCGGTGTTCGGGTCCCAGGGAAGGTGGCCGTTACTGTGCGGACAGACGTGACCCTCGGGCCCGATCACCTCGCCACAGCGTGGACAGCGTGGCCGTCCGGCAGCAACCACTTCGGCAATCTCTTCGGCCAGTCCACTGGCTGATTCGATCGACGAGCGACCGGTAAAGACCGGCTCGGCATCGCTTTCCTGTTCGATATCGTGGGCGAAGAACGCGACGAGTCGGGATTCGTCATCGTAGCCGATCGCCATCTTTCCGACCTGATACTCCGGGGCGGTCGGGTCGACTGGCGCCAGCATCGGCAAACGTTCAGGAGTGATTGAGTCGGTATCGAGTCCCGTATCCTGAAGCTGCTCGAGGAGTTGTTCGATCGCGAGCCCCAGCGCCTGGAGTTGTTCTTTTTCCATCCAGAGTGAAATTATGTCTCCGGGAGTGCCTGCGATGAGGCGAAATCGACGCTGACCTGGTTCGCCAATTGCCTCGGCGGCAAGAACATCGAGGTGTTCGTACTCGTGCTGCTCGAAAACCACAGAATTCCCCACTCCTTCGGTTCGCATCGCGCCGCTGCTCGGAGCATACTATACGCTGCTGAACACTGGCATCCGATTGGCCGACAGCGGGACAGTTTATCGCGATTGTTTGTGGCAGTATGGTCACCATTGTTGGTTTCGTTCGTCTTAACGACTGGGGTATCGTTCTCGTACCATTCGTGAACGACAGTTACCGGTTGCAGAAGACCCTGAAGGGATGACGACTGTTTTATGGATAAGCGTGTACTGATTGGTGTCGTCGGCCTGTTCGTTGCCGTCGTCGTCGTTGCTCTTGTCTTCGCTCTTGCTGGAAATGGCGAAAGTGACGATGACAATGACAATGACGTCGCCGAGGATGCTACCCCGACCGAGACGGTAACCGATGTGCCCGGCGAAGATGATGGTATTCCGGTAGAAGATGACGAGGAAGTTGCTGAAGCTTCCGATGACGCGGATGAAGAACCGGCTGAAGAGCGGCCGCAAGCAGGCGTCGAATTGCCAACTGGAGAACCTGAGCGACCGCAGAGTGATGAGATGGCCTACGGCTTCAATATCGCCTGGCGAGCTGATGAGGACGGTGCTCAGTTCAATCAGAACACCCAGCAGGCCGTGGATACGGCTGGCTTCAACTGGGTGAAGTTTCAGGTTCACTGGAGCGAGATCCAGCGCGAGCCTGACTGGCACGACCCGCTACCGGTCGACCGCATGGTCGAACTGTATGAGGGGACCGACATCCGTATTCTGATCTCGGTCGTCGGTGCGCCGGACTGGGCCCGTGATCCAGAGAACGAGCAGCTACTGGCCGATTTCGAGGCCTTCGCAGGCTTCATGGGCTTCATGGCAGAGCGCTATCAGGGACGGGTACACGCCTGGGAGATCTGGAACGAGCAGAACATGGCGCATGAGATGCACGGCACCGTCCGTGTCAGCGATTATGCCTACCTGCTGGAAGCTGGATACCGGGGTGTCAAGAACGCCGATCCGGACGCACTCGTGGTGTTCGGTGGGCTGACTCCGACCGGTATCAATGATCCAGAGGTGGCCGTCAACGATGTCGACTATCTCGAAGCGTTCTACCTGTACGGGAACGGACACTACGCCCAGTTCTTCGACATCATGGGAATGCATCTGAACTCCACCAACAACCCGCCCGATACTTCGTACCCGGAGAACCCCGGACGCGGAGAGTGGACTGATCACAACAGCTTCTATTTCCTGCGTGGTCAGGATCTGCGCGGCGTCATGGCCGAGTTCAATGATGAACGCGAAGTCTGGGTAACCGAGTTCGGCTGGTCCACCGAGAATCAGGCCGAAGGCTACGAGTACGGCGCAGACAACAGCGAGGAAGAACAGGCGGAGTTCGTGACCGGCGCATTCGATGTCGCTCGTGAGCAGATGCCGTGGATCACTGGAATGTTCCACTGGAATCTCAACTTCACCACGCTGGTTGATCCCGCTGATGAGAAGTACGCCTGGTCTGCGTTGAACGCCAACTGGAGCCCGCGACCGGTCTACAACGCCCTTCAGGAGATGCCCAAACCATAATTCCTGTCGACACATACTCTTGATCCCGAGCCTTCACGTGCCCGCTCCAGATCGAGCGGGCGCGAGGCCGTGTCACGATGTTTGCGGATGTCTTTCGCGGACATCGATCGCCGGACGTTTATAAACCGATGCCGGAGAGCATCAAAGAGGGAGACACCATCAATGCAGACGAACCACAACGCTCCGCTCAACAAGCTGCAGTCTCTGTTCGCGCAGCGTGTCGATCGCCGAACGATGCTTCGACGCGGGGCTGCACTCAGCCTGGCGATCCCGGGTGTCAGCGCACTTCTGGCGGCCTGCGGCGGCGATGACGAAGAAGAAGAGCCCACGCCAGAACCGGAACCTGAGGAAGAGCCAGAACCTGAAGAGGAAGATGAGCCGGAGCAGGACGAGGAACCGACTCCGGAGCCTGAGCCAACCCCGGAACCAGAACCGGAGGAAGAGCCAGAGCCTGAAGAAGAAGAGGAGCCGGAACCAGAAGAAGAACCGGCCGACGAGGTCAGTTTGCCGGAAGGTGAACCAGAGCGACCGCAATCGGACTTCATGGCCTACGGGTTCAATGTTGCCTGGCGTGCTGATGAGGATGGCGAACAGTTCAACCAGTGGACGCTGCAGGCGCTCGATACCGCTGGGTTCAACTGGACCCGATTCCAGATTCACTGGAGCGAGATTCAGCGTGAGCCAGAGTGGATGGATCCGCTTCCAGTCGATCGTATGCTGGATGCCCACGAGGGCACTGGCGTCCGGGTACTGATTTCAATCGTTGGCGTACCTGACTGGGCACGGCATCCGGAAGACGCGCAACTCCTTGGTGACTGGGAAAGCTTCGCGAACATCATGGCGTTTCTCGCCGACCGCTATCGGGGTCGCGTCCATGCCTGGGAGATCTGGAACGAGCAGAACATGGCACATGAGATGCACGGAACAGTCCGGGTAAGCGACTACGCCTATCTGCTCGAAGCTGGCTACCGGGGCGTCAAAGAGGCTGACCCTGACGCGCTGGTGGTATTCGGCGGGCTGACTCCCACCGGGATCAACGATCCGGCAGTCGCCGTCAATGATGTCGACTACCTGCGCGAGTTCTATGCGTTCGAGGGTGGAGCCTTCACACAGTATTTCGACGTGATGGGGGCTCATCTCAACGCGACCAATAACCCACCGGAGACAAGCTATCCGGATAACCCCGGACCGGGTGAGTGGACTGATCACAACAGCTTCTACTTCCTGCGCGGTCGGGATCTGCACGCGGTTATGTCGGAGTACGAAGATGGCCGGCAGCTGTGGGTCACCGAGTTTGGCTGGACCACGGAGAACCAGGCGCCAGGCTACGAGTATGGCGCAGACGTGAGCGAAGAGGATCAGGCGAACTATCTGGTGAACGCGTTTACAGTGGCGCGGGAACAGATGCCGTACATCACGGGGATGTTCGTCTGGAATCTCAATTTCACGACGCTGACGCCGCCGGAAGACGAGAAGTATCCGTGGTCAGTGCTGAACTCGAACTGGTCGCCAAGACCGGCCTACACAGCACTGCAGCAGATGCCCAAGCCGTAGCTTCACTGACTGGCGAAAAAGCGAGCAATTTCATCGACGGCGAATTCCGGAATCTTCCGGGGTTCGCCGTTTTTGATGAGGATCCGATCTTCCGGATTGCCGGTCAATCGGCCGATCTGTCGCACCGGATGTTCGTCTGTATCGAATCGATCGCATAGTGCGCTGGCATGGTCCGGCGAGACAACGGCGAGCAACGCGCCAGACGCGATCAACCCCCATGGGTCGAGGTTCAGCGCACTCGCGATGGCCTGGGTTTCCTCGTAGACGTGAACCAGTTCGGCCTCGATCTCGATGCCGAGACCGGTAGCCTGGGCGATCTCATCGAGCCCTGTCGCCAGACCACCTTCGGTCGGATCGTGCATCGCCTTGATCTGACCCGGAGCGGCGTCTCGCAGATCGATGGCGTGATTCAGAACACTGATGCCCGGTGCCCGGTCGAACGACGCAGCTCGTTGCAGAATTAGCGGATCGACTGTTTCGGAGAGAAGGCCTCTCGCTTCCGAGGCGAGAATCGCGGTTCCTTCGATAGCAATCCCACCGATCAGCATCACGGCATCGCTGGGTTGAGCCGTCGAAGGATCGATGAGTTCATCCTGCGTCGTCACGCCGATCATCTGCCCGATCAGGAGCGGGCGATCGAGGCCTTCGGTGATCTCTGTATGACCACCGATCAGTGAGCATCCGACGTCCGCGCAGGCATTGCGAAGCCCGGCGAAGATCGATTCCACCAGCGCTGGAGTGGTCGATCCTTCGGGAAGCAGCGCGGTAACCAGCAGCCAGCGTGGAACGGCACCCATGCAGGCGATGTCGTTTGCATTGATGTTGACGAGATACCAGCCGACATCAGCGGTTGGGAAGGTGATCGGGTCAGTCTTCATCACCAGGATCTGATCGCCGACCCGGACTGCGGCCGCATCACGACCTATTCCGGGACCGACCAGGACGTCATCACCAGTCTCGATCCCGGCCAGAAGCCCAGCGAGGAGATCTCCCGGAAGCTTGCCGACCGGCAATGGACCGTCAGGATCCCGGCGTCCTTCAGTCATCCGTCGACCCGGCAACGTCGCCCAGGCAGACGTCCATCGCCCGTGCGCTGCGTAATAGTGGATGAGTCAACGGAACGTGGCGCGGTCCGCGGGTCGCGACGACAAGCGGAACGGACATCATATCCGTGCTGGATTGCCCCATCGGATCGCGGCTGATCGCGACCATCCGGTTAGTATCGCCATTGGCAAGAAGATCGACCGCGAATGTCCCCAGCATCGTTCCTAGCGCCCGATCACGCGGCGTCGGTTCGCCACCTCGCTGCAGATGACCGAGGACGACCGAACGGACCTCCTGATCGAGGCGCTTATCGAGTTCCGCTTCGAGCCATGCTCCGATTCCACCGTACCGCTTCTGATACCACTCTTCACCGATCTTCTGATAGATCTGGGTCCCATCGACCGGCCGGGCACCCTCGGCAACGGCGATGATCGTGAAGTGGCTTCCGAGGCGGGCCCGGCGCTCGATCTTCTCCTGAACGGCGTTCAGATCGAACGGAATCTCCGGGATCAGAATGATGTCGGCTCCTCCGGAAACACCCGCGTAGAGAGTGATCCAGCCTGCAGTCCGGCCCATCAACTCGACGATCATGACCCGATGATGACTCTCGGCGGTGGTGTGCAGTTTGTCGATCGCCTCGGTCGCCGTGTTGACGGCTGTGTCGAAGCCGAAGGTCACTTTCGTTCCCCGGACATCGTTATCAATCGTCTTCGGGATTCCGATGACCTGAACTCCCTTGCGAGCCAATTCGTTGGAGATCGACATCGTTCCATCGCCACCGATGACTACGATGGCGTCGATTCCGAGATCATCGAATCGCTTGATCACGTCTGCGGAGTGGTCTCTGGGGGCCGTTTCTCCAGCTGAGGTGTTCTGGAATGAGAATGGATTGCAGCGATTACTGGCGCCCAGAATCGTCCCCCCGCGAGGAAGAATGCCGCGAACCGAACGCAGTGTGAGTTCCTCGAACTCGCCGGTGATGCATCCCTCGAAGCCGTTGCGAAATCCGATGACGCTCCACCCTTGTTCCAGGATGGCCGACTTCGTCACTGCCCGGATTACTGCGTTGAGGCCCGGCGCGTCGCCTCCTCCGGTGAGAATGCCAATTCGCTGAATCTTGCCCATCCCGTTTCCTCCCCAGACATACGGTTGTGGTGTATGTCACGTCATTTCGCAGCGTCGGATCAACCGTATGGCTGCTATAATCCGCACGACGATGGATCGACTGGGCCGCGGTCGTGCGGTGGTAAGACTTCGTTCGTTCCCCATTTTACATGGGAATATCACTGTCCCGGTGCCGCACGCAACTCAGTCAGATCCTTACGAGGCGTCGACGCCACAATTTCGAACGCGTCGCACCCGGTGCAGGCGGGCGCCGTTGACAATCTCGAATCAGTCATCACACGGAGGTGCCACGCTATGGTTACCGATCGCGGATACGTAGAAGAACTTGCGGATGTCGAAGACGATTTCGACCGCTGGTATGTCGAAGTTGTCCGAAAAGCCGAACTCGCGGACGACTCCCCGGTTCGCGGAACCCGGATCATCCGCCCATACGGCTATGCGCTCTGGGAGAACATTCAGCGACAGCTGGACGATCGCATCAAGGCGACCGGCGTGGAGAACGCGTATTTCCCGCTTTTTATCCCGAAGAGCATGCTGGAGCGCGAAGCGAATCACGTCGAGGGCTTTGCTCCGGAGGTGGCCTGGGTCACCCATGGTGGAGACAAGAAACTCGAAGAGCCGTGGGCCGTTCGGCCAACCTCGGAAGCGATCATCTGCCCGATCTACGCGCGCTGGGTGCAGTCCTATCGCGATCTGCCGATCCTGATCAACCAGTGGGCAAACGTGGTTCGCTGGGAAGAACGACCGCGGGCGTTCCTGCGCACCGTTGAATTTCTCTGGCAGGAAGGTCACACCGCGCATGCGTCACTGGATGAGGCTGAAGAGCGGACGCGGCAGATGCTCGACGTCTACGAAGACCTCTGTGTGACCGAACTCGCTATTCCGGTGGTGCCGGGTCTCAAGAGTGAATCGGAGAAGTTCGCCGGAGCGCTGCGGACCTATACCATCGAGGCGATGATGGGCGGCAAGCACTGGGCACTGCAGTCGGGGACATCGCACAACCTCGGCGATCATTTCGGGCGTGTCTTCGAGATTGAATTCCTGGATGCCAACGGTGAGCGCCAGTTCGCCTTCAACACGAGCTGGGGTCTCAGTACTCGAATCGTGGGTGCGGTGATCATGGTCCATGGGGACGAACGCGGACTGCGAATGCCGCCGCGGGTGGCCCCGACTCAGGCTGTCATTGTTCCGATCTGGCGAAAGGCCAAGGAGCGCGAATCGGTTGAAGCGGCCGTCAAAACGGTCCAGCAATCTCTCGGAAAGGACATCCGGGTCAAGGTCGACCTCCGGGATGACAAGACGCCGGGGTGGAAGTTCAACGAGTGGGAACTCAAGGGAGTTCCGATCCGGATCGAGCTGGGCCCGCGCGACATCCAGAATGAGCAGGTGATGGTTGTGCGTCGGGATACCGGCGAGAAGCAGCCTGTCCCGATGTCTGATTTGCCCGAGATGCTTCCGAAGCTGCTCGAAGAGATTCAGGAAAACATGATGGCGCAGGCGACGGCCATGCTCAATGACAATTCTGAGCGTGTTACGGAGTACGAGCGTCTGCGTGAGCGCGCCTCGGCGAATGCCGGGTTCAGCTACGCCTTCTGGTGTGGCAGTTCGGAATGTGAGGACAAAGTGAAGGCAGAGACACACGCAACGATCCGGTGTATCCCCTTCGATCAGCCAGCCGAGGGCGGGCATTGTATCGTTTGCGGCTCCGCGGCCGAGATCGAGGTCGTATTCGCCCGGGCGTATTAATCTCGTGCCGTGAATCAGCGTCCTCCACAGCGCCAACAACAGCAACCGCGGTCGGAGCGGGAACGAGAGTTTGTGTTCCGGCCACCCCCGGACGCCGCAGACGACCTGGAACCTGGAGTGTCGACCGAGACGCTCCGTAGCTGGTTGTTGTCAGCTGTTGGGGCTATTATTATCTGGCTGATTGCACTCGGCGCGATGCTCCCCGCATCGCTAGGTGCCATACTCATCCTCCCCGAGACCTATAGCATTCTACTGCTCGGGGCGGGACTCTGGCTGGTGCTCGGGCTGGCCGCTATTCACTGGTACATTCCTCCGGATAATTCTTCGACACCCCATGCTGAAGGGCTAGCCATTGCAGGCTGGCATGTTCTCACCACGCTTATCTCGACGGGATTCTTCGCCTGGGTGCTTCTGTTCCCTGATGGCCGCCGCCCGGTATTCACTATCGGAGATGTAGTTCCTGTCGTCGTAGTCGGCGGGATTCTGCTGGTGATGTTCGGCATCATTTTCACGCTTATGCGCGGGTATGAGCCAACTCTCGGATTGCGCCGGGCGTATACCATGCTCTGCTTGCTGACTGTCTGGATGACACTCTGGCTGGTGGCTGCGCATGGGGGTCTCTGACACTTCAGCGGCCTGGAATGGGTGTGGAACGGTGTTTGCGTCAGGCATTCCGGCCCCGAAGCGGGGCGCCGCGGGATTATCCGCTGGTTCACGTTCGTTCAGAAGCCGCAAAGGAGTCGCTACGAGTGGTCTTTTTCGCCATCTTTACCCTTACGTTCCTGTCAGCCGATTATTTGATCACCGGCTCCGTCACGAACACCTGGATTGGTATTGCGATCATCACCGGAACATTGTCCGCTCTGGTACGGTGGTTTGTGACCTGGATGCTGAGTCTGGTGTCTCCACGGTGGGATCAATCGAGTCAGGCGTAACCGCTGGTTTTCAACAATTTGAATCGGCTGGGGTGAAATAATGAGTCTTGGCACGTCCATCGCATTCGTCGCCACATTCCTGGTGGTCTATGCTTTCGTCAGCTTTATGGTGGCCGGAGCAATCCACTGGCCGGGAATCGTTGGAGGAGTGATTGGTGCGGTAACCGCATACTTCCTCTCTTCCTGGATGCGACGCAACCGCGATCAATCAGCGGACTGACTTCGACCCTCGCCATCAATGCCTCTCGGAATGGTTCGATGCAGCTGTTGAGTTCGTGTGCTAGTGTGTACACGTACATTCATCGTTAAATACGCATCGTTCATATGCATACAGGCTGCATCAGAGAGGAACACTCGATGGTCAGGTACCACCACGTAACCGTTGATGCCCATCAGCCACTCAGCGAGCAATCCGATCGAGGACACAACCGATGGCATGAAGCGATCACGCCGATCGCTGAAGTGGATCCAGGTGACACGGTCAGTATCGAGACACTGGATGCGATCGACGGTCAGCTCGCCCCGGGATCGACTCATGAAGATGTTGCCTCGGTCGATCTGAACCGGGTGCATCCACTGACGGGGCCCATTACCGTCAATGGTGCCGAACCCGGCGATCTGCTGGAAATCAAGCTGCTCGATATCGAGGCTGATCCGTGGGACAACTGGGGCTTCACCGCTCAGGTTCCGAACTTTGGCTTCCTGAGCGATCTCTTTCCGGACCCGTATCTGGTCAACTGGGAATTGCTGGATGATTACTATGCAGAATCATTGCAGATCCCGGGAGTCCGGATTCCGTACAGCCCGTTCGCCGGAATCATGGGTCTGGCGCCATCGACATCATTGCGAGAGACGACCACCGCGAGAGAGCAGGCACTTATCGATCAGGGCGGTACCTGTCTGCCACCAGACGTCACCGGAGCGATCCCCGGCGGGGAGATCGGCTCGCAGGGACTGAGGACAATTCCACCCCGGGAGACCGGTGGGAATATCGACATCAAGCAGTTGACGCCAGGCTCCAGCCTCTTCCTTCCAGTTCATCAGCCGGGCGCGCTCTTCTCAACCGGTGATGTTCACTATGCCCAGGGTGACTGCGAGGCGTGCGGGACTGCGATCGAGATGCGCTCGGTTGTGCATCTGCGGTTCCGGGTTCACAAGGGAGTGGCCGAGAGTCGGAATATTCGCTTTCCGCAGTTCTCGCACGATGACTACTTCTCCAGCTCCGAGATGGCCGTGCCTCGTCGGTTCTACGCTACAACGGGGATGCCGATTCACCCTGATGGACGGAACGACGGGGAGAATCTGACCCTGGCTGCCAGGAACGCGCTGATCAGCATGATCGATCATCTCGAGACGCGAGGATACGACCGGCAGCAGGCCTACGCGATCTGCAGTGTGGCGGTCGATCTGAAGGTGAGCCAGGTGGTGGACGTGCCGAACTTCATCGTCTCGGCAATTCTGCCGCTGGATATCTTCATCTAGATCCAGTGTGCAATTGATGCAAAACGGCCGGCGGCTCACTGCCACCGGCCGTTTCTGTGTGTGCTGGCGGAAGGGGAGGGATTCGAACCCTCGAGGGCTATAAACCCTACGCGATTTCCAATCGCGCGCACTAGGCCAGACTATGCGACCCTTCCTGACTTGTTCCGGTTCTGAAGAACCGTCTGGCGGAGAGGGTGGGATTCGAACCCACGAAGGCTACTAACCTTACCGCTTTTCGAGAGCGGCACCTTAAACCACTCGGACACCTCTCCGCCGGGAATTGTTCCAATCCGAACGCAAAAATGCAAGGTGACTGGCACCTTGCATTCGGTCATGAGTACGCCCGGCAGGACTCGAACCTGCGACCTTCTGGTCCGCAACCAGACGCTCTATCCGCTGAGCTACGGGCGCATATTCAACTAGCTGGCACCGTGGCGCCGAACTTCAGAAACATTACCATATCAATGGCCCGACATCAATGCGGCGCGTGCCGCTTCGACTACCTCCCTCGGTCGCTGCTGTTGTAGGGTTTCAGCAGAATAGCAATGCGATCCGACACACTGTGCCGGGGAATAACGCGTCGCGTTACTGCGTTTTCAGCACATAGACAATAGACTTCATCATCCACATTCAGGAGTTGAGTAACGTATGAGTACTGGAACCACCACATCTCGCTCGCAGCGGAATAAGAACGATAACAGCTGGCTCTCAGGAACTACGCTCTGGATCGTCGGCGGCATCCTGCTGGTGATCATCGCGGCCCCGCTGGCAATGAACGTCCTCGGTGGGGACGACACGCCCGAGGTCCTTGAAGGTCACGTAGTGGAGATGCCAGATGAAGGTCGTGATCACGTAGCCGAGGGCACAACGGTAGAGTACGAATCCGAACCACCCACCTCTGGCCCACACTACGCCAGCTGGGCTCCGGCTGGAATTCATCGGGAGGTGGTCCAGGACGAGTATCTGGTCCACAATCTCGAACACGGACATATCGTCATCTATTACACACCCGACACGAGCCGTTTGTCCGATGAGTCAGTCGCCAAAATCACTGAGCTGACCGAAGAATTCGACGGCCAGTGGGACGCGGTATTGGCTGTCCCCAGACCGGACATGGATGTCGAACTGACGATGACTGCATGGAACCACAAGATGGAGCTCGACTCGTTCGATGAAGAGCTCGTCGACGCCTTCGTGGAGGCATATCGCGGCCGTGGTCCGGAGAACCCGATCCGTTAGACTTGAGTGAAGATCCGTGCCAATCCGCTCGGCTGGTTGACACAGATTTCACAAGCTGCTACTATGCCG
>SLFF01000201.1 GCA_007124395.1 Thermomicrobiaceae bacterium
CAGAACCTCAGCGCCCGTTTCCACGATTACTGGAGCCAGAACGGTGGCCTGCGTATCTTCGGCTACCCACTGAGCGCCCAGTTCCGTCATCACGGCACCCGGGTTCAGTTCACTGAGCGGGCGATCTTCGAGCATCATCCGGATAACCCTGCAGGATGGGAGATTCTCTTCGAACGACTCGGTGCCGAGGCAGCTGAGCGAGATGGCGTCGACATTTCGCCCAAGTCTCCCGACGGAGAAACCCCGTTCTACAACGAAGATCTCTGGGATGACCCGGAACCGGCACCAGCTCCTGAGCCAGTTTCAGAGCCCGAACCGGAACCCGAGCCAATTGCCGAACCACAGCCAGCACTGCCTGCCGAACTCCGCATCGACCGAATCGGAGTCCGGTCAACGTTCGAGCATCTCGGGCGAACGCCGGGTGGCGCAATGGCCGATCCGGTCGGATGGGACAATGTCTCCTGGTTCAACGAAGGCCCACGTCCGGGTGAAGTCGGCAACTCCGCAGTTGCCGGGCATCTGGATCGCCCTGGCGGGGCACCAGCGGCCTTCTGGAATCTCAGACAGCTGACACCGGGAGACCGGGTGAGTGTGATCACTGAGGACGGGGAAGAGCTGGTCTTCGAAGTCACCGAGATCGAGCAGTTCCACGTCAACAATGCACCTACGTCGAAAATCTTCGGACGATCCGACGAGCGAAACATGAACCTGATTACCTGTGCCGGAAACTGGGACCACTCCATCGGAATGTATGACCAGCGACTGGTAGCCTACACGACGCTCGTCGACTAACACGTCCACACAACGACAACCGGGAGGTCCAGACGACCTCCCGGTTTCCTCAAACCTCTGAACAGCGCGCCAAGATGTTAATCCGCTGCCACCGCGCCTGTCCGACAGGCGCATGACGCGGCCACTGGCAGATCAGTTCTGGCCATCGCCAGGTCCAGGCGTTGCCGGATGATATCCGCCTCGTCAGTCCGCCCCAGTTTCGTCAGACACTCATGGTAGCCATGCAATGCCCAGACGTTGTCGGGATGCCAGTAGGCACGCGGCACTGATGGATCGAAGCCGAGATCCTGCCGGTAGACCTCAGCGGCCTCAGCAACACGCCCCTGCTCTAGCAGCAGCGCTCCCAGGGCATGTCGGGTTGGCTGCATCCATGACCACGGCTCGTCATACTCGAGGCCGTCTTCCATGGCGACAGCACGACCGAGGTAGTGGAACGCGGAATCGAAGTTCCCCTTCCGATATTCGAGCTCCCCATCGGTCATCGCGTCGGCAATCCGCAAAATATCGAGGTAGCGGTTGTTGTGAAGATAGCGTGTGTCCGGCACCCAGCCGACCATTTCCTGAAAAAGTCGCTTCTGCTCCTGGGCTTCGAGAATATGTCCTGTCGCGGCATAGGCAATCGTCTTCGCGTAGTGCGCCGTGGCGGCGGTCACACAGTACAGCTCCTGATCCTTGGGCGCGGGTGCCTCGATGATCTCCTGCCATCGGCCAAACCGCACCATTACATGCCAGCGGATCGCCAGAAACGGTTCGAGCCAGTCCGCCATCGGTGGTGATTCCCACCGGAGCAAGGCCTCAGGAATCGTCGATTCCATCTCGTCGACGGTATCCATAGCCACCTGATATTGCCCCAGAAACATCGCCCCGTAAATCTTGAAATGGTAATTGTGGACCCGGTAAAGGGTGTAGTAATTCTCGGTGCCGTGGATCGCGATGTACTTGCGATCGGCCACGATAGCGTCATGGTTCGAGGAAACGACGTTTTGATAATCGCCACAGAGCACATCGATGTGCGTCGGCATGTGCTCCAGATGACCGGCATCGGGCACCAGCCCGCGCAGCCAGTCTCCGGCCTTCAGCGCTTTCTCCGGATGTGGGGACATCTCCATCAGGTGGATGTACATGTGTACCACCCCGGGATGCACTTGCCCTTCCGGAGTATCCAGTGCTCGTTCAAGCACCTGCGCCGCTTCGAGCGTGCTGCTCTCCGGATTCACAGCACCGGTTTCCAGATCCCACAGAAGCCAAGGAGTCCGGCACATCAGCGCATCCGCGAAGAGCGCCACAACGTCCAGGTCTTCGGGAAACTGCTGATAGACCGCTCGCATCGCATCGGCGTAGTCATCGTAGAGCTTCTGGAAGTCCTCGACCGGGGTCTGCGCCGGATACCGGACCCGCAGGCACTCGATAATCGCTTCTTCCTTGTCGGATGCCCTGCCCCGTGAACTCAGCGCCGTCTGCGCTTCGTCGAAGGTTCGCCTGAACGCGGCATGGAGTTCTCGCTCGTCGAAACGCTCCCACTGCTTGTTGTAATTCGGCCCTGCTGCCATGGCGATGCCCCAGTACGCCATCGGGCAATCCGGATCCTCGGCCACGGCGTGCTCGAAACAGGTCACCGCTTCTCGATGGTTGAACCCGTACATCCAGATCAACCCTCGATCGAACCAGACCTGCGCCATCGGGGATGAGGTGGTGATCGGAAAAGAATGCGTACCGAGGTCGAAGTATTCATCCATGTCGTGCTCCATTTCAGGTATCGGTGCCTCGCGTAGATTGCGTTGTATCGGTGTTATTCGCGAATTCGTTGTCGTCGTCCTGGCGCAGGCCGGCCTGGGAAAGGGCATCGGGTTCACTGCCGAACCGGTCGATGTTGCGCTGCAAATAGATCACAGCCATCAGGTTGAGCAGAATGGCAGCAAGCAGTACCAGTGCGATCCACCCCCCGGCGAACTCCCAGACGACCAGATTGAGCCCGGCTAGCAGGAGAGCTATGCCAACATAGAACGTCAACAGAGAAGCCGCGAAATAGATCGCCCAGCGCTGGACCATGCGACGGATCCAGGAACTATGATCTTCGACGTTCATCAGTCGCGCGGCGGTCGGTCCAAGATCCAGAAACGGCAGGTAGTTGTTCGCCTGCGCATTCAGCGAAAATCCGATCGACGACACGAACATCAGCGTTCCCAGGAGAAATGCAATCAGTGCAATGACAACTCTTGACGAGGGATCCTCGATCACCGGGTGCAGGATCACCTGGACGGCGATGGTTATCGCAAACCCGGCGAGCACCGTAGACAGCAGCGGAAACGACGTTCCAGCAACCTCGGGGCCATTCGCAGAATCCGGCGCCTCGCGAAAGATCGGCCGCGGCCTGTCGCTCACTGAATGGTTCTCGGATTCTGTGTTTTCATCTGCCATAGACCATTGCCCAATTCGCTCGGCGAGTTTCAGAACACTAGCATCGCTCTGTGTTCCTGCCAACGCTGACGGAAGTTTGTCGCGTTCATGCAACACCGTTGGTATGGCCGAAACATCGCTGATACGGATGATACCGAACAATAGCAGTAGCACGTTGATGTGATCACGATCTGGTGGAGATGCGCAATGGCGACAGATCAGTTGCAGGATTCAGATACGGGGACGAACGAACCGTACCTGTCTGATGCCATCGGCGAACCGAATTTACCCGAAGTCAGCGGGACGTCTTTCCCGCTGCTGACGACCGTGCTGGCCGGTTTTGCCGTCACGATCGCGGTCCAGCTAATCATCCGTCCAGACTCGGCAGAGACGTTGCCGTTGAGGGTGAGCCTCTCCATAATCATCTTTCTCGCCAGCACCCTGGTGTTTATTTCGTCGATCATTTTCGCCGTGAACGCTCAATCGCACAACTATCTGCCATTCATGACAAGCGACAGGATGTCCAGTGTGATGCACGGAGTAAGTGATCACAAACAATGGATCGTCTGGCTGTATGAAGGTTGGGATTCCTTCCATCGAGCGTCGATCATCACCTTCTACTCCGGAATCCTGCTGCTACTCGCTGGAGTGAACATCATCGTCTGGGAGTTCGTCAGCGGGGGTGTGGCACTCATCGTCCTGACGCTCATCTTCGCAAACGTAGTGATAAACGTAGTGGTCGGTCTACGCATCCACACCCGCAAGCTGAAGATCATGCCAGACATTCGCACGCCAAAACGAGTTACAAGCCGCCCGGCAACAGTTAAGGAGCAGTCTGCAGAAACCGCTTGAGGGCAGTGCGATCTCAGCGATCGACTCCCGCGTAATCGCGAATTCATTTGAAAGGATCAAACAGATGGCAGCACGAATCATCGTCCCACTCGATCAATCGGCAATCGCCGAGTCAGCGCTTCCGCTGGCTCGAACTCTGGCAAAACAGTTCGGAGCCGGGGTCACACTACTGTCAGTACTCGATGTACCGGCAAGCCTGGGCAGCTATGTCCGGAACCCGGCACCCGGCACCGCTGCGGAAGACCTCCAGCGGCCATCGGGCAATGCCGCTCCGGACAGCCCATATGGTTCATGGAGCGGTTGGAGTAGCAACCAGCCATCCGCCAGGCAAGTGGAGGACATCGCATCCGAAACGGCAGACGCCGAACGCTACCTCAATGCGATTGCGGACACCTTTGACAACGTGCACGTCGAGAAGGTTGTCAGGTACGGGAAGCCAGCCGACCGAATTCTGGAGGCAGCCGAGCTCCGAAACGATTCGGTTATTCTCCTTGCCAGCCATGGGCGCACCGGACTCGGTCGCGCACTTATCGGCAGCGTTGCCGCTCGCGTGGTTCAGGCGGCTCAAAACCCGGTGTTCGTCGTCCGAGCTAAGCGAGAATCGACCGGAGCTGGCGAATTGGAGCCGATCGGACACATTCTGCTGCCGGTTGACGGATCGGCATTTGCCGAACGCTCAATCCCGATCGTCGACAATCACTTCGGTGGCGGAAAAACGCAGATGGACCTGATCTACGTGATCGAGACACCGCGATACGCCAACAAAGCTCAGGCTGAAGAGTACATGAAGTGGCTGTCGACGAAAGTCGGCGAGAAAGGCACCTCGGCTACTCATGAGGTACGGGAAGGCTCTCCGGCGGAACAGATCATCAAGGCAGCCGAGGAACGCAATGCAGACATGATTGCGATGAGCACGCACGGTCGCTCCGGTCTGGATCGATTCGTCCTCGGCTCAGTTGCCGAACGTGTACTGCACGAATCCGAGCGTCCGCTGATGCTCATCCCGGCACGCATGAAGAATTAACGGATAGCAACTCTGGAATGACTGGCCGGGATTAGTCTGGCACTGGTTGCGCGTTGAAGAACTCGGACCAGCTGACCGTGCGGTTCCGGCCGGACTGTTTTGCACTGTACATCGCCTGATCAGCGAACTCGTTGAGCTCTTCTGTGCGGAACGAGTGATCGGGAAGGTTGGCCACGCCGATACTGAGCGTGAGTACAACCAGATCGTCGCCAGCTTTGTGGCCGCAGGTAACGTTGAAGCGCTTGCAGTTATCGATGTCCTTGAACAGGACAGTCAGCGGACGGCCAGAACGTCGCGATCGCTCAACCTCAGCCTGGAGCAGGTCATGCCAGGCATAGATTCCACGCGAGACCAGCATAAACTGCGCTGAACCCGAGTGCGAAAATCGCGACAACACGCCGTCTCCGGGCACTACTGCTTCGTTCCGCAGCGCGGGTTACATGCAGCTCCACGAACCCAGACTCCAGCTTCCTCTAAGTCCTTGCAATTTCAACCATCAGGCAACGGTAGTTAATTTGCGAATTGCGTTCAACTTCCCGCTGCAAGATCAATGATTGCTGGTTCATGCTTCGGTTCAGCGGAAACAACCACGGAGTTACGGCCCGATTGCTTGGCGCGGTACATCGCCTTGTCAGCGCGATCGATCAGATCCAGCGGCGTCGCCGCGTCAGTGGGAAAACAGGCGACACCGACGCTCACGGTGATCGGGAGCACCGAATCACCCTTCATGACCGTGTTTTTCTCGATCGCCGATCGTAGCCGATGAGCGAGACTTACCGTATCTTCGTAGTCGATATTCGGAGCGATCACCATGAACTCTTCGCCACCGTAACGACCGACGAAGTCGCCAGCTCGAACTGCGTCGACCAGGGTTTCGGAAACCTGCTGAAGCACACTGTCGCCAATCCTGTGACCATAGGTGTCATTGAAGTTCTTGAAATGATCGATATCCATGAACAGGACAGCCAGCGGGCGTCCAGCGCGCCTGGCTCGATGTACCTCGACATGCAGGAGGTCATGTAGCGCCCGATGTGTGTAGATGCCGGTCAATCCATCACGAATGGCCGACTCAGCCAATCGGTTGTGCAGATCCTGGTTGTACCGCAACATCGGGAATTGCCAGATCAGGATCAGGACCACGACCGCCGAGATCCCGTAGACCATGCCGGACCGGTATTGCTCCTGCCATTCGAAGACCTCCATGCTGACGCGGACTACCAGAAGTGCAATCAGCAACGGGTACGGCATGATCATCTGCCAGGATGGGATCGTGCCGAGATCACGTCCCAGTTCATCAGTGGTAGCACCGATCGGATTCCGGGGGAATGACCCCACCCGAAGCAGGCCAGCCAGGCCGATGAGGAGAAACGATGCAGTCAGTCCGGCATGAGTCAATAGTGCTCCGAGACTCTCGGCCATCGGCGAGATCGACGACATCAGCACCGCCAGGTTGCCGGCCTGAACCACTACCTGCACCACGACTGCGGTGAGGAACGCGAGCGCGCTGGGCAGGAGGTCTTCTCGCAGATCGCTCAACACGATCCAGCCCATCGTCAGCGTGAGAATGAACATCAGTCCAAGATAGTTCGAAAGTTGAAGAGTTCCGATTTGCCCCTCTATCTCGCCAGCAAACGCTGGTCCGATCAGAATGGGCCAGAACAGGGTACCGGTGGCGACGACCACGATCGCGAGGCTCAGCAACGCCGAGCCTGGGCGCATGCGATTCACCGACCACGGCAACAGGACGAGCCCCAGAAACAGCGCCAGAAACGAAACCCTGGTCAGCCCATAGGCGACCGGAACATGTACATCCGGACTGGAAAGCGCCAGATCGTACCAGGCATAAATACCCCGCGCAGTAAACATCAGCAGTCCGGCCAGGGAGATCAGATACCAGCCTCGTGATTCGCGGACGGGTAATCGGTCGCTCCCGGAGTGATAGGGAAACCAGACGCGAGCTACCCAGAATGGGACGACGGCAAACGCAAGCGCACCGAGAAGAATCAGCGCGTGCTCAATCAGATTGTGGGGATCATTTCCGGTGGTGAGAAGATAGATGAACGGGGGAATATAGAGAAGAATCAGGCTAACACAGAAGACGGCGACAAGCTTCCATCGCGGAACGCCGCTAACTACTTTGGCAAGTTGTGTAGTCGAGCGATTCACCTGTGGGTCACTCCAGAGCTAGCAAATAATGAATCTCTACACAGAGTGCATCCACGATGGATTGATCATGCCTCATACTCAAGCGCTTGACTGTGGTACTTTGTCACTGATTTCCGGGCGATGGCTTCACAACCACCACGGTTGTCTGGCCCGCGTCCCGTCTCGAACCAGGCGAAGTCACCGGGGGTTGAATGTCTCCACAGGATCAGAACATGAAACGTCCCCGGCAGGAGAATTCCTGCCGGGGATTCAGATGTGACCGTTGAGCCTCTGACTCAGTCGTTCGGCACCAGATCATCCCGATCCCGTGGTGGAGCGATCGGCTTCTCTCTCCACTGGGCACCGTTCAATACCTGAGCGAACCACACGTCACGCGATGACGTCTGCGAGACAGCCACATTGCTGTCATGAGGGTGATCCGCCGAGCTTCTGGCGGAACCGCACGTGGGACACGTGTCTACGTAACTCATCGGGTGTACCTCCTTGTACATCCATCGTCGACAGGCTCTCAGTATGCACAGTGAGCAGACAATCGACAAGTTGGCAGACAAAGAAGGAGCGAGCGGACCGGGTGCCCGCTCGCTTTCTCATTGCTGAGATTCTGGCCAGTCGACGACTGCTGATCGCTATTGAAGCTCTACGAGATTGATCAGCTCGGCGTCCGACGGGCAATAGGTTCCGATGTCACTGACATGGAAGAACCGGCTAGATTCCAGAGCCGATGGGCTCAGATCACATGCCTCCGGCGCGGAGTTCGTGATCGAGACGTCGGCCGGATCCATGTGCCAGTCCCATGGGGTATTGAACCCTGCTTCGCCGGATTCGAGGACAACCGGCCCATACGGGAAGTGGCCGTCGAGATCACCGGCCTCCATCGCTTCCAGGTCCGCGATGGTCTGGTCGTTTATCGTCCAGACGTTGAAGAGCTCGCCACTAACATCGAACGTGGCCATAAAGCCGTTAGCCGGTGCTCCCATTGGCTGAACGATCGGACCACCATCCAGCAGACCGACTGCTTCGTCGATACCTTCGAACTGGGCAACCGTGTACTCCAACTGCTGGTCGATCCGTGGATGATCCCCAATGCCGGCGGGCAAGATCTCTCCTGTCAGATGTACGGTAGCCAGCTCGTTGTTGATCGTGACGTGATCTACCCACGCATCAGCATCGGCATAGGCGTTGTACAGCCACTCGTGCTGATAGCCGATCAGAGCGTTCACTGTTGCGCCGACGCGGCCTTCCAGCGTGTCATGGGTTTCGATCTCGACTTCGACCGGAATCAGGCTTTCACCGGTCTCCATCGGAATGCCGTCATCGGATCCATCGACATCCACCAGATAGATGAAGACGTCTTCGGTTGCAGCATCGTCGTCATCGTTGCCATTGCCGTTGGGGTGATCGTCACCGTATCGCCACTGATAGTAGTGCTGACCGACGTTGCCGGTCTCGACCTGCCAGCCCTCCGGATTATCCGGGGTGTAGGTCATGCAGCGACGCTCGAAGCACTGCCACAGGACGTCCTGAGACTCACCGTCGACTGGAGTCGTGGTCCAGTACGCCTCGGTGACTGGATAGCCAGTGGCGTAGAACGGATTCTGAAACAGGCTATCGGCCACTAGGCTGCCGCCGTCCCAGATAAGCCCGGTGGAGTTCATGAACTCCCAGAACGGCTGCGCCACCGTGTGGTTGGTCTCGGACACATGGTACGCGGCTTCGATCCCGTAGGCGCCATACTCACCCGACTCTTCGATTGAGGTCATCGCCAGGTACTGGTTGATAACCGTGCCCTCAGCCAGTGGATCGACGTCGCGCAGCTCGAATGACGCAATGTCCGCGTAGGTTGGGCTCTCTGCGCCAGCCGCGTCACCGGCAATCTGGACGTCGGCCGGATCTGGCGAGTAATCGAAATCGTTGTCACCAGTCTGAAAGCGACCCTCGATCATCTCGACAACCAGAAGTCCGTTGGTCACTGACCAGAGACCTTCGGCGTCCGGATCGTTGATCTCCATTCGAGACTTGTCGAAGTACTGAACCAGACGCTCGCCATCGGGCGAATCAGCGTACGGCTCCGTGAATGCTTCGGTGTATGGGCCAGGGCCCCAGATCCAGGTTCGGTCAACGTGTCCTTCGATCACCGGTCGTTCGGTGCGATCTCGTCGTTCCTCGAACCGGGGATCGCCAAATGGATGGTCTCCATTCTCGTGCGATGCGAATGCTGGCGCAGCGATCGAGAGTGCGAGAAGGCCTGCCAGCACCGCAAGAAAACGCTTCTTGGACGGCACGTGTGTCTCCAATCCGTGCGAACGAAAATCGAGAAACAGCCTCGCTGCTTCTCGTAACTCGATAGAGCGGCAATCCCGCTCTCAGGGCGTTAAGTCGCATGGACCCTTGCCTCTGTTACAAAATGGAAAACAGCCCCCGATTGGAAGCTGTTTTCCTGCGTTTCATGAATTACGCAATCGCGATGCCACATGTACGTTCATATTGCAGCGATAGTTCCTCGGATTTACGCGTTCCCTGCAATGTGGGCCTGCACGAACTCGTAGGTCTTTTCACCGACTCGACGCCCGAGCGGCCTCGCAAACTGAATCGACGGACGGAAATGAACACCCGCCCAGAATCGACTGTTTCCGCAGTCTTCCGCGAACGCTGTCCAGGTGTCCCAGTGCAGATCGATATCCGATTGTGGAGTGACTCCCGGCTCGATGCGCGACGAGCCCATCGGTTGCGGAACCGTCCAGCCGAGCGCGTCACTTCCCAGAAACAGGCGGCTCGCTTCAGCATGCGCCGCACAGAACGCAGCCGATCCGGACGGATACTCGGAGTGATCCGCGGTCTGCAGATACGGCCGCCACTGACTGGCCGGGATGTCAGACACCGTCCCCTGTCCGGGTCCACCCCAGGCCGTGACTGGTGAATCACCGTAGACATGCCGAACAGCGCTGAAGGGACGCACCGCATCCCACTTCAACTTCTCTTTCCAGACGACTACCGCGGTATCGAACGCCGCAACGTTGACCAGAAAGTCGTACTGAACGAACTCATCGAAGGTCAACTGGCGTGACTGGGCGATGAACAGCGCCACGAATCCGAGACTCAGCAACTTGTTGTCGTAGAGCTCCGCCGTCATCTTCTGCTGGTCCGTCATCCCGGCCGAGGCAGCCAGCACCTCATCGACCTGCTTCTTGTAGTTCGGCAATCCGGGTTTGCTCTTGTTCGGCGGTGGCGTGTTGAACGACTGCAGGTTCAGGTTGTTGTAGGTCTCGGTGAACTGCATCTGGGGCGTCACATGTTGCTGAACCAGAAACAGGCCCTCGTCCATTGTGACGATATCAGGCTGCCAGCGGCCAGCATCATTCAGCTGGTAAGCCGTATTGACGGGCGCATACCCGGTGTAGTCGGCGAACCGCTTCCGATTGTAGATAACGTCGCCTTCGTTGCCGAGCTGGTTCATACCATCATTCTGGCGTTCCTCGGCCACCGAGATCCCCGCGATGTTGCCGATCCCGATCGGGTTATCGGCATTCTGCTGGCCATCGTCGGGGTCCAGCCCCATACTCTGCATCATCCCGCGCCAGACACCCGTGGAAGCCGGCAGGACGTTGAGGAGCACTCGATAGGACGCATACGCCGTGGCGACATTCTTGTTGAAGAGGGTCGCTTCCGACTGGGGCTGCCGCGCAATCGAGGAATATACCCCTTTCGCCGTGGGATGATACGGAGCAATCGCATCGAACCAGGCATTGGTGATCATTGTCGTAATCCGCAGGACGATGGTTGCATCCATCGCCGCCGGAGAGACGCGTTGAAACACGAGCGGCACAACGGTTGGAATGATGACTTCGAGCGGTGCGACGCCCGTATTGAGATCGAACGGCGGCGGATCGTCAGCGAGCACAATATCTGGAGTGAAGACCCCGCTGGCCTTGCTGGCGGCCAGCGCAGCTGCGCCGAAGCCGGTCATCTTGAGAAGGCTCCGGCGGGAGAAACGATTCGACGATGGCGATGAAGATACAGAGATTCTGGACACGAGGTGCCTCCCACCTTGTGGTGGCAGTGCGGCTGGCGAGGATCCACGTGGGTAGTAATCACCA
>SLFF01000092.1 GCA_007124395.1 Thermomicrobiaceae bacterium
CCACGTCCGCGAACTTCGCCGATGTTCGGGTTGTCCGGCATCATCTCCCGGATCTGGGACATCAGGAACTCGCCAACACTGGCGGCGTTCTCGGGCAATTTCTCATCCCGCATGACATCCAGTGTAGCGTTGGCGGCCGCGCAGGCAATCACATTGCCGCCGAAGGTGCCGCCGTGAGCGCCCGGCTCCCATTTGTCCATGACGCTCTTGTTGGCCACCACCGCGCTCAGCGGAAGGCCAGAGGCTAATCCCTTGGCCACAGCCACGATGTCTGGAACGATGTCAAAGTGCTCGAAGCCCCACATCTTGCCGGTTCGGCCCACACCGGACTGAATCTCATCGGCGACCAGCATGATTCCGTGCTTGTCACACAGCTCGCGCAGGTTCTTCATGAACCGGGTCGGTGGCACCACGTAGCCACCCTCACCGAGGATCGGCTCGATGATGATTGCGGCCACATCGTCCGGTGCTACCTGGGTGGCGAAGAGCTCCTCCAACTCATCCATGCATGCCAGATCCATATCCTCGTCCGGCACATTGAACTGATTGCGGAACGTGTTCGGATACGGTGCATAGTAGATCGACGGAACCAGTGGCTCGTAGTGACCACGCACTTTGAGCTTCGAACTCGTCAGCGCCATCGTCAGATGGGTCCGTCCATGGAACGCCCCGCGAAACGCGATCACGGCCGGACGACCAGTGGCAACCTTGGCCAGCTTGATGGCCCCTTCCACTGCCTCTGCACCAGAGTTGCTGAACAGCGCGCTATCGAGCCCGTCCGGCATTGTCGCGGTCAATTTCTCGATGAGTTCGAGCATCGGCTCATGCGCCAGGATATTCGCCTGGGCGTGAATCATCTTGCCTGCCTGCTCGCGGATCGCCTCGACGACCTTCGGGTGACTGTGGCCAGTGTTGGTCACCGCAATACCAGAGGTGAAATCAACCCAGCGATCGCCGTTGGTATCCCAGAGGTAGATACCTTCACCGCGATCGACCGTGACCGGAGAATAGCGACTGAGCACGCGCGGAATCAGTTCCTGTACTTTCGACACCTGAACGTCCTTTCTTTCATCTTCGCCAAAAGGTTCATGACCGGGGTCATCGCGCTACGGCTGACTGGCGATTGCCAGTACTGAATGGAGCAACGCGTTGACGCTGGCCTCGACGTCGTCCGGGGCGGAGAACTCATCTTCGGAATGACTCTTCCCCCGATGGCTTCGAACAAAGATCATTGCAGATGGGCAGACCGCCTGCATGTATTTCGCATCATGACCGGGGCCAGACCAGAGCCTCATCGCCGGAATACCCGACGACTGGCAAGCATCTTCGACTGCCTGCACAACCGTGCTATCGAACGGGGTTGGCTCGCTGAGCCACAGTTGCTCGGCCTCGATCTCGACGCCGTGTCGTTCCTTTACCGTATCAATAAGTTCATGGAGCTGCCCGATCATCTGATCGATGACTCTCAACTCCTGATGACGAAAATCGACGCTGAACACCACCTTCGACGGAATCACATTGACCAGATCTGGCTCGTTACGAAGACGCCCCACCAGGCCAGTTGCCCCGTCTCCAGTCTGTTGCGCAATCTCCCGGACTCCGACAACGATCTCTGCGGCGGCGGCCAGCGCATCCCGGCGATGCGTCATTGGCGTCGGGCCGTTGTCGGACTCACCGGTGACCGCCACGTTCCACCAGGTGATGCCCCGAATCCCCTCGACGATCCCGACCGGAAGATCTGCATCGTCCAGCAGCGGATTCTGCTCATTGTGAAGCTCGATGAACGCCGCGGCGTGGAGCGGTCGATTTTCTGCTTCGCCGGCGTAGCCGATCTGTTGCAGTGCATCCCCGAAGCTCACGCCATTCTGATCTACCCGGGAGTGAACAAACTCTCTGGAGAACACCCCGGCAACTGCCCCAGAGGCAATCATTGCTGGCTCGAACCGGGAGCCTTCTTCGCTCGTAAAGTTGACGATCTCGATCGGACGGGCCGTTTGAATATCGTGCTCGTTGAGCAGCCGGACGATCTCCAGCGGGCCGAGCACCCCGAGGGCGCCATCCCACTTGCCACCGCGCCTGACTGAATCGAGATGCGAGCCAGTCATGGCCGGAGCCAGCGGCGCAGTGCCCTCACGGCGACCGGTCATGTTGCCGAAATCGTCGATCTTCACCGACATCCCGGCATCGATCATCCACTGCTTGAGCAGGTCCCTGGCACGTCGATCCTCTTCGGACAGCGCTAGCCGGGTCACGCCTCCATTGTTCGTCACACCGATCTGCGCCATCTCCTCGATCGAGGCATGGAGTCGATCAGCATTTACCCGGAGATCATGGAAATTCATCGAACCATTCATTCCTACTACGACGAGCAAACAACGTACGCGACGCGAACCAGTAGATTACCGGTTCGCGTCGCGATCACGTCAAAAGAGTTCCTGGAATCGTTTCCAGGCGTGATTAGTTGCGCATCCGCGGATCGAGCACGTCCCGAAGGCCATCACCCAGCAGGTTGAAGCCCATCACAACCATGAAGATCGCGATACCGGGGAACGTCGCGATATGTGCGGCATCCCGCAGGTAACCGCGTCCCTGGTTCACCATCTGGCCCCACTCCGGATCTGGTGGCTGAATGCCCAGCCCCAGGAAGGAGAGAATTGAAGCCGACAGGATCGCCGTGCCGATCTGCAGTGTCGAGAACACGATCAGTGGACTCGTGCAGTTCGGAAAGATATGCCGGAACAGGATGCGCGATTCCGGAAGTCCAGTCGCCCTTGCTGTCTCCACAAACTCTTTCTGTTTGAGAGACAGCGTCGTCGAGCGCGCAGGACGGGCATACAGCGGAATCGCGTTGATACCGACGGCAATCATCACATTGAAGAGACTCGGCCCCAGAATCGCGATGATCGCGATCGCCAGGATAACGCTCGGGAACGCCAGCAGGATATCCATCAATCGCATGATCAGGTTATCGAGCGAGTTGAAGAACCCG
>SLFF01000252.1 GCA_007124395.1 Thermomicrobiaceae bacterium
TCTCCGGAGACCACATCATCGATCAATCGGAGCGATCGAGCCTGACCCGCCGCAAGCGGGACCAGCGTCATCGGAAAGACGACAGTGCCGCGCAACGGGAGGATCGGGATGATCTCCGGCGTCTCGGCGTTGCTGGCCTCTTCGATATTCTCCGGGTCGGGTATCTCCGTTGTCGGCTCATCGTTGTCGTTGAACTGTTCGACCATCTATCTTTACTCCTCTTGCTGCGCATCTGCAGGCACGTCGATGCCTCTTGGAACGATGCGGGTTGGTCTGGCGCGCGGCAGATGGACGTGCAGCATCCCGTTCTCGTAGGCTGCCTCGACGTCATCGAGCGCCACTGCGAACGGAAGAAATACTTCTGCCTCGAAATCTCCATACGGGATACCAGTCTGATGGAAAACGCGGCGACGACTTCCCTCCGGAAACGGCCGCGTACCGGCTATCCGGAGTACTGATTCGTCGATCTCCACGTTGAGGTCATCTTCGGTCACCCCGGCGATCTCCACCGTGACGATCAATTCATCCTCGACCTCATACACTTCCACCGGTGGTCTCCAGTATTCCATATGACCGCCAGTTGCCGTCCTCGCTCCACTAAAGAGCGATCGAAACGCTGCTTCCATGTCCTGTTGAATCTTGCCGCGCTCCCGACGGCCTCGGCGTCGCACGATCAGAATCATGATTACTCGCCCTTCGAACAACGCTCAATCTGCGTCGCCTGGCTTCTTCTTTTTCTCCGCAATCAAGTGACCACGCCCATCGTCAGGGCGCTGACCATCTGCACCGGATTCTCGCCTGTCGATGAACTCCGGATGCAGCGCACGCTGAATCGTCAGAATCAGATACAGCTGAGCGATCCTCAGTGTATCAGCTGTGCAGCATTACTGCAACAACTTGTGTACGAGAGTTGACTCGCCCCGTATCAATGTGGGACCGCGTACAGCAACACTACTGAGGACAGACCCCAGAGCAGCAACGTTGCCAGCAACGGCCGATCCTCCAGAACCAGATGCTCCGGGGCGCCTCCGAGATTTCGCCGCAGTACCAGATAGAGGTACCGGAAGATCCCGTAGAGCACGAAAGGAATTGTCAGCATCATCCGGCCATCGTCTGGCAACGCCGGGGAATCGAAGGTGTAGAGCGAATAGGCGATGATCACCGCCGAAGCCACGATCAGAATGAACTGGTCGAGCAGTGCAACCGAGTAATCCGCCAGATTTCGCCGGTGGTCTCCCGCGTTCCCATCCAGCAACACAAGTTCATGCCTTCGCTTGGCAAACCCGATGAACAGCGCCAGCAGAATGGTGCAGACATACAGCCACGGTGAGATCGGGATATCCACCACCACCGCGCCACCGATAGCTCGGAGTATGAACCCGCTCGCGATGACGAAGACATCTAGAATCACCAGATTCTTCAGCCAGCGGCTGTAAAGGAACATCAGCAGAATGTAGATGACCAGAATTCCAGCGAATTCAGGCGATATCAGGAAGGCGATCGGCAGGGTGATCGCGTAGAGAACGGCCATGGATACAACGGCGGTTCGCGCCGAGACTCGTCCTGAAGGAATCGGCCGATGCTGCTTTACCGGATGCTGTTGATCGGCCTCGAGATCGCGCAGATCGTTGAACAGATACCCCGCACTGCTGACCAGGCAGAAGATCAACGCAGCCATAAAAACGGTGACGAGTGTCGCAGGTTCGAACAGACTTCCATCGAACACGATCGCCGCGAAGACAACCGCATTCTTGGTCCACTGGCGAGGTCGTAACGCCTCAACCAGAGACAGTACCGATCCGCGAGCCTGCGTCACGAGGTCGTCAATCCATCCGTTTCAGCAGCGAAGCCGTTGCCGGAGATCATTCCTCACCTGCCGGCCTCAGCGCGCCTTCGGTGTAGTTGTTTCCGGCGCTCCAGAGTAGCCAGCCAGTTGCACCAAAGTCGTCCGACGCACGGATCTGATCTCGCACCTCGTCCGGGCCGTATTCACGCCCTTCGCCCCAGGAGAAGTCCTGCAGCCACGGCCGGAGCTTATTGGTGTCGTCGGGGATTCGTTCGGCAGCATTCTGCAAACTGTAGAGAATCACCTCATACGGATGGTCGTTGGGAACATCGAAGCCCATCGAGCCAGGATAGAAGTGGGATGGATAGATCATCGGCTTGATGTAGTCGAGGTGCGGGGTCATCGCTTCCAGATTCTGCCCGATGCCGCCGTCGCCCATCTCCCAGAGCGCCAGTCCGAAGATATCGCCCCCCAGGTATGCCTTCGTCGGCATGATCGCCTCGTGAGACCGTCGCAGGTACTCGGCGATCGCCGCACTGCGAGACTCGCTGTTGTGTTCCTCGACGCCGTACTCCGCGCGATTCAGTGGGCCATCCGATGGGAACCGCATGTAGTCGAGCTGAATCTCATCGAAGCCGAGCTCGACCGCTTCCATCATCAGATCGATGTTGTAGTCCCAGACCTCTTCTTCGTAGGCGCTTACCCAGGCGATCCCGTTGAAAGTCCGCCAGATCCCGCCTTCGCTGTCCATGATTGCCAGATCATTGCGTGCTTCGGCCAGCGCCGGATCTTCGAAGATCACCTGACGGGCGATCGTGTAGATTCCGCGTTCCCGGAGATCATCCAGAACTTCGCGAACATCGTATTGCGGGCGAACCACATCCAATTCGTGGGCCATCTCGACTTCGGTCTCGTAGAACACGAACCCGGTGCTGTCCTTGATGTCGATCACCATCGCGTTGATCTCGGTGCGTTCCGCGAGATCGAGCAGTTCGTTCCACTTGGACTCACTACCGACCGCTCCGGCCGTGACATAGATCGCCCGGATGTGCTTGTCCTCCATCGTGACATCGAATTCCATCTGGTCATCGAGTTCACGAGAAAGCGCGTGGTAACCCGGCGCCTTGAAGATCAGTTCACCGGCTTCCGGCACGTTCTCCAGCCGGAATGCGCCATCGTCTTCCGTCATCACAA
>SLFF01000474.1 GCA_007124395.1 Thermomicrobiaceae bacterium
AACTGGAGATACCAGACGATCCCGCCCAGGCACTGAACCCATCCCGCTATAGAGTTCTGGGCGATCGAGGGTACCTGCAGACCTCATGGAGCTACATGTTGATTGGCCGGGAAGGGCATGATCAACCAACTGTTGAGGCAGACGATTCGGGGAGTGGCGAGTATCGGTTCGTCGGAGCGTTTCAGCAGTCTCGCCCGGTCTCAACGATGCCGGCACCAGGACAGCCGGTTGATCTGCCGATCTACCTCAAGATCTGCCCGGCGACGAATCAGGGCCAACCGACGGTCATCTCCACCGACAGCGGCACGGTATCGCCACAACTAGGCTATGGCGATCGGTTCGATGTGAGCCCAATCAATATGGTGGAGCGAGGCGGGGGAGTCGTCATCTACCCGGCAGACCAGCAGATTGGCCCGGCCGCCAGCGAGGTTCCCGATCGAGCGCGGACGTTTTTCCCGGCGCTGACATCGGACGATTCGAGGTCCGCCTTGCATCATGGGCTGGACGAACTGGCGTATCGAATGTTCGGATTTCCGGGCCTGCGCGGGTTCCAGCACATCATTCTGGAGCGGGTTCTGACTGGCCGCTCGGTGCTCGGAATCGCCGCCACCGGCGGGGGCAAGAGTGAGTGCTTCATTCTGCCGTCGATGATTCTCCCCGGCATCACGGTGGTCGTTTCGCCGTTGAAGTCGCTGATGATGGATCAGTATCAGGAGCGGGTCAATCGGCGCTACGGACTCGGCAGCCGGGCCACCTGGATCAACGGGGATCTCTCTAGCACACAACAGCGCGAGCGGCTGGATCGCATGATCCGGGGTGATTACAGTCTGATCTACCTGACTCCGGAACAGCTCGACAAGGACACGACGATCACTGCCCTGGCGCAGGCCGATCGCCGGATCGGAATTCGCTATCTGGCAATCGACGAAGCCCACTGCATCAGCCAGTGGGGACACGATTTCCGTCCGGCCTATCTGAGCACGCTGCGTCGCCTCTCCGATGCCGGACTCGATCCGCTCCGTATCGCGCTGACGGCGACCGCCAGCCCGCAGGTTCGGGCTGACATCTGCAACGAGCTGGGGCTTACCAACCGTCCGATGGCCGAGAATGGCGATGTCTACATCTATGCCTCGAACCGCCCCGAACTCAACCTGATTACCCGGATCAGTCGAGACCGACCGTCGAAAGTCAGTCAGATCGCCGACGAACTTCGCGATTTCGCCAACGACCGCAACGGTGCGACCGGCTCTGCCATCGTCTTTATGCCGTGGACACAGGACCGAAAAGACGCCCCCAGCGATGCAACGAAGGTGACGCCGCATGTGACATCGATGGCCAGTTACCTTGAGCAGGAACTCGAGACCGAGGTCGCGATCTACCACGGCAGGATGGAGACGAACGGGAATAGCGATCCCGACTCCAAAGCCCAGATGAACGATCGCGAGCGCCAGATCGAGCAGGATGCTTTCATCCATGGCGATCGGCGAATCATGATCGCCACCAAAGGCTTCGGGATGGGGATCGATAAACCGGACATCCGGATGGTCATCCACGCCACGCCACCGGGCAATCTCGAAGCCTACGTTCAGGAGGCCGGTCGCGCCGGTCGCGACGGCGAACCGTCCAACGTGGTGCTCTACTATAGTCCTGATGGCGCCAGATCGGATGACTGGACCTCGGACTTCGGGATTCAGCAGAACTTCCTGGAGAACAAGCGGATCGAGCGGATCGACGTCCAGGGTATCGCCCGTTATCTGATGATCCGGTATCGGAAGGGACAGGAATCATTCGATGTCGATTCCGAGGATCTGCAGTCATACATTGAGCGCTATCGCCTCGATCGTGATGAGCTCCCGAAGACGTTCCGGCCCCGCCGTGAAGAGACGAATGAATCGCCCGATCACGCGCACGTTCTCGATCGGGGTCATCAGTACCGGGAATGGTCCGAGTATCTCTATCGTGTTCTGCGGGAATTGCTGACCTTCAACACGATGCTGAGCCAGTCGGATCGTGGCGCATTCTTCGAGTCGGTCACGAATCGCAACCGTGCCAGTGAAGCGGCGTACCGGGAGCTGTCCCTTCCGGAGCGCCGGGAACGTGTTGGCGCCAGCCGTCGAGCTTTCCCGAACATTGCTCAGCAGCGCGCAAAACAGGCTGGTCGACAGAGACCAAACCTGGATGACTGGTTCGGGCTTCCAGATCTGGCCTGGCCCCGCGGGTGGCGTGTTCAGCTCGGGTCTGTGTTCGCGGATTCGAAGGAGCTGGTCGAGTTCGTCAAGGCGTTCTGCCAGGCACACGAACAGCGGTACGAGAATGCGCGTGATTCCTATGCCCGTCTGCTGACGGACTACCTGGGGCTGAAGCCTGATGGCACGATCAACACCTCAGCCACACCTGAGTGCCTTCGTTCGGTGATGCTCGGTTATCTGAAAACGAACGAGATCGTACAGGATGGCAACTGCCTGAGTTGTAGCAATTGCGTGCCGGATGAGCGGTTCGACAAGTACACCATCGAGCAGCGCCGGGCGGCGGTCATCCGAATTCCCGAGCATATCCAGAGGGTTCTCGACGACCTCGAAGCGTCCACCGAATCGATTCCGGACCCCGATCAGGTGTCTACATTGCTCGAAGCTATCCGGCGGGAGTCCGAAGAGGCACGTGGCCTGGAACGCTATGTTGCTGGCTGGTCTGGACGGATTCTCGATGAGCAGCCCGGGCACGTTGGTATTCGCTGGTTGCGTGTGGAGCTCTTCGACAGTGAAGAGGACATCGAGCTTCACGAAGACGAGTTCGTGGGACATCTTCGCTCCCTGCTGCAGCATCTCCAGTCCAACCACCTGCAGCGGCTCTGGGATCTGTTTGCCCGGGTCAGAGATCTGGCGGGACTGTCGCGGAATCCGGATGTGGTGCGATTTCACGCCGAGCTGGCTGAGCGACTGGGCGATCACAGTGAAGAAGCGAAGGCGTTGCAGGGATTCCA
>SLFF01000473.1 GCA_007124395.1 Thermomicrobiaceae bacterium
AGACAGCCTCCCGGCTCGTCTTGATGGTTCCGATTGCGGAAACATGAATCACCCGGAAACTCCCTCGTCGTCTCTATCGTGCTGACGGCCCGATGGCCCTGATCGCGAGGTTCACGCCGACACAGTCTACACGGGTGGGTGGCTCAGCGCACCTGGCGCAAGAATTACGCGAAACCACGCATGCCAACTTCGGCCTCACCCGTTACACTCACTCCCGGAATCGAACCGGTGTGAGCCGAAGCGATGCACCTGCCAGCAGATTGCGACGACGATGCGAATCACGTCACTACTTCAAATGTTGATGCTAGGAACGATCTGGGGATCATCCTACCTGATGATCCGTGTGGCGGTTGAAGGATTGTCACCGTTCACGCTGGTTTCGATTCGCCTCTTCTTCGGCGCCATGTTTCTGTTCTCGATCATCTGGATCTGGAAGCTGGCAATTCCCAGAAGCCGGACGCTCTGGATGCACCTCGTGGTCATGGCGATCATCGGCAATGCGATTCCGTGGACGTTGATCAGCTGGGCTGGTCAGCATATCGATTCCGGGCTATCGGCAGTGCTCAATTCCACGACTCCCCTGTTTACCATTCTCTTTACCGTGGCGGCCTTCAACTCGGAGAGATTGACCTGGCCGCGATTCGGGGGTGTGGTGATCGGGTTCGCGGGCGTGGCCACGCTGACAGGCGCCGATGTCACCGATCTGACCTCTGCGTCGATCCGGGCACAACTCGCTGTGCTTTTCTCCAGTATCTGCTATGGACTGGCGTTCGCCTACGCCCGACGCTACATCCGGGCCGAGCCGATTGTGCTGGCTGGCATGCAGATCCTGCTGGCATTTCTGATCATCACACCGTTTGCGATTGCATTCGGAAACCCGACAGCGTCCACCCTGTCACCAGCCATCGTGCTCTCGGCGATCGGACTCGGTCTACTGCCCTCCGGCGTTGCCTACATCCTGTACTACCGTTTGATCCGTGATGTCGGCGCAACCATGGCCTCATACTCAACGTATCTGATTCCTGTTATCGGTCTGGTGCTTGGCTGGCTGATTCTCGACGAGCAGGTCGGCTTGCAGAGTATTGCCGGCGTTGTTCTGATCCTCAGTGGACTGGCACTGGCAACGATGCTGCATCGAGATGCTGGGCCGGTTCAACAGGAAACTCCCCCACCAGAGGCGAGGGAGTCAAACATCAACTATCCAGCGGAAAACGATAAACCGGTGAGCTAGAAGACCTGCTTCCACGGCTTGATGGCGTAGGATGCGAAGATGCCAGCCTCATGGAAGGGATCGGCTTCGATCAGATCGATCGCTTCCTGCTCGGTCTCCACATCATAGACGATCAGCGAACCGCTATCGTCCGTGAATGGGCCAGCCGTGTGCAGTTTGCCCTGGGCGTGAAGATTCCCGAGATACTCGCGATGATCCGGGCGAATCTCGGAGATCTTCTCTTTGTTGTCATATCGAAAGACCGTAGCGAACAGCATGCGTTGTCCTCTCTGGGGCTCATCATCAGCGTCAATCAACTCAGCGTATCGCAACCACCGGTCCGCGGCTAATCCGGATCAACCCGGCCCGGAAGGGCCCGTGGATCGCCGGTAATCACGAACGCGGTGCGCTCGCAGACGTTGGTCACTCGATCAGCAATACGCTCGAGATTGTGGGCTGCCCAGAGAAGCTGGGTCGCACGCTCGATCGTGCCCGGATCTTCGAGCATGAACGTCAACAGCTCTCGGTACACCTGCTGGTAGAGGTTGTCGACATCGTCATCCTCGTGCCAGATCTCCCGGCACTTCTCCAGATCCTGATCGATAAACGCTTCCAGGCTGCGATGCAGCATACTGGTGGAGATCTCCGCCATACGAGGAATATCGACCAGCGGTTTCAGCGGCGGTTGATCCGCCGATGACAGTGCGATCTTGGCGATGCCCTCAGCGTAGTCACCCATGCGTTCCAGTTCGGCAATGATGAACAGGGCCGCGGCCAGACCGCGAAGATCAGACGCCATCGGCTGCTGGGTGGCGATCAAGAGCAGGATCTGTTCTTCCACCTCGTAGGTGCGATCGTCAATCAGCCGGTCATCATCGATCACGCTCCTGGCGATCTCCGGATCACGCCGTTTGAGCGCGTCCACCGACCGTTCGATCGATTTCTCAGCCATGCTGCCGAGCAATAGAATGTCTTCGCGTACTCGTTGCAGTTGCCGATCAAAATATGACCGGCTGTGAGATGCGGTCTCCATAGCTGGGACTCCGATCTAGCCAATGCGTCCGGTAATGTAATCCTCTGTTCGCGAATCCACCGGATTGGTGAAAATGCGGCCCGTCGGGCCGACCTCGACGACAACTCCAGCGCGATCCTCATCCATCGTCATGTACGCCGTAGTATGTGACACTCTGGCGGCTTGCTGCATGTTGTGCGTAACGACGATTATTGTAAACGTTTTCGCCAGTTCGCGCATAAGTTCTTCGACATTGTGCGTCGCGATCGGGTCCAGCGCTGAGGTCGGTTCGTCCATCAGAATGACCTCTGGTTCGACGGCAATTGCCCGAGCGATGCAGAGTCGTTGCTGCTGCCCACCAGAGAGCGACAGTGCCGAGCTATCCAGCCGCTCGTGCACTTCATCCCAGAGGCCAGCCTTCTTCAGCGAGCTCTCGACCCGGTCCTGTCGCTCGCTCTTCGAGAGTTTTCCAAGAAATCGCAACCCGTAGGCCACGTTGTCGAAGATCGTCTTCTCGAACGGATTTGGACGCTGGAAGACCATTCCGATCCGCCGACGCACCATGATCGGGTCCACGTTATCGCCATAGATCGGCTCACCATCCAGCGTTACCTGACCAGCTATGCGAGTACCGGGAATCGCGTCGTGCATCCGGTTCAGCGTTCTCAGCAACGTCGACTTGCCGGACCCGGATGAGCCGATTAGAGCACTGACTCTCATGGTCGGAAACTTCAGGGATATGTCTCGAATCGCCC
>SLFF01000387.1 GCA_007124395.1 Thermomicrobiaceae bacterium
ATCGAGATCAAGAGTGGCGCAAAGAAGGACGGCACCATCACCGCCATCCGGGTACGGGGTGTCTTCGATTCCGGCGCCTATCCGGCCAGCCCGACGAACGTAGCAACACTGATCTCCGGTGGCTACTACCGATGCGCCAACCTCGATCTCGAGGGCGTCGAAGTGATCACCAACAAGCCGGGCGTCGGCGCCTATCGCGCTCCTGGCTCACCGCAGGCAACATTCGCAATTGATCAGAACATCGATGAGATGGCCCGGAAACTCGACTGGGATCCGCTGGAGTTCCGGATTCACAACATCTCGGTTGAGGGTGACCCCCAGCCGAATGAAGAGCCATGGCCGGCAATCGGCGCCAAAGAGGTGCTGGAAGCCCTCCGCACCCACCCGCTCTACACCAACAAGCCGACCGGCCCCGGTGAGGGCATCGGTATCGCGGTTGGTGGATGGCCCGGCGGTGTGGAACCGTGCGCAGCTCATCTCCGACTGAACACCGATGGCACCGTCAACCTCTCGCTTGGTTCGATGGACATCAGCGGCACGAACACCACGATGGCGATGATCGCCGCTGATACGTTCGGTGTCCCGATGGACCAGATTCGCCTGACCACTGCTAACACGGACTCGGCACCATACGCCGGTATGAGTGGCGGCAGCAAGGTGACCTACACCATGGGCATTGCGGTGCAGGCCGCAGCTGAGGAAGCCCGTCAACAGGTGATGGCAATCGCCTCGACCGAGCTCGAAGCGTCACCAGATGACCTCGAAATGATCGACGGCGTAGTTCAGGTGAAGGGGTCGCCGGACAACTCGCTGACGCTGTCGCAGATCGCTACTATGAGCATGAGCTTTGGCGGCAAGTACATTCCGGTCTCCGGCAACGGCAAGTCGGCCGTTCAGGACAAGGCGCCTGGCTTCTCGGCTCAGCTGGCACACGTCCATGTGGACGAAGATACCGGCGAAGTCGAACTCAAGCACCTGGTCGTGGCGCAGGATGTCGGAAAGGCACTCAACCCGGCAATGGTCGAAGGTCAGATCATGGGTGGTGCCGTGCAGGGTGTCGGCTGGGGTCTCTATGAGGGACTGATCTACGACGACAACGGTCAGCCACTGAATCCGAATCTGATGGATTACACGCTGCCGAGGCTGGATCAGACGCCAACGCTGGAGATCATCCTGGTGGAGAAGACCTCCAAGGCTGGTCCATACGGCGCCAAGGGCGTCGGTGAGCCGCCAGTGGTTCCAACCGCCGCCGCGATTGCCAACGCAATCTCCGACGCCACTAACGGGGCACGCGTCTCCGAAATCCCGATGACCTCGCAGATTGTGCTCGAGGCTATTCGGAAGCGAGACAGCTAGCCCGAACGACGAGAAAACTGGTACGCGGGGAAGAGCAACGCGCTCTTCCCCGTTTGTTTTGTCATAACGTGACGAGGGGGCACAGGATGACCGATTCTTTTCCCCAGCCGGAACGACAGGAAGACGTGCTGGCCAACATTCGTGATGCGCGGGCCGAGCTGGAAGCATCGTTTGCCGGACTCCCGGAAGCGGTGCTCGATGGGCCGACAACTGAGGGAGGCTGGACCATTAAGGACCATCTGTCTCACATCGCCGAATGGCAGCGCCGGGCGCTGGCGGTACTCGACGGAAAACATATGTGTGAAGGGTTCCGGATAGACCAGGAAACGTTCGAGAGTTTCGAGGATGTCCACGCGCTGAATGCCTATCTCTATCAGCGCAACCGTGATCGATCGCTGGCTGATGTGATCGAGGACTTCCGGGCCACGCACGAGATCGTTGAATCCCGGGTGACCGCGATGAGTGATGAAGATCTCCAGAGCGAACTCACCGCACCCGGGCCGGTCGCCGCCCGATTTCCGAGGGCTGTCGATCTGGTGAACTTCAACATCGCCCGGCATGATCGCTCCCACATCGGAGATATTCAGCAGCTGGCCGGTCTCTGACCGAATCCGTAAGCCAATCTGCTCATAACGATCCGGGGCGTGACAGCGCCGGTACAATGAGCATCGAATCGACAGTGGCAGGCATCGTGCTCCGAGTTCCACTGGACCGCCGAGTCCCGAGATTGATTTCAACAGGGTCGCAGGAGAGGGCTGGATGAACGAATACGACGACATGTCAACGGGCGCCGAAGAGGTGCTGGAAGATGTTCACGCTGCTCGAGCCGAGATCGAGGCGATTATCGAGGAGTTGTCACCGGAACAGATGACCCAGGCCACTGACGAAGGTGGGTGGGCCATCAAGGATCATCTTATCCACATTGCCGAGTGGCAGAATCGCGCCATCGGTATCTTTGAGAACCGGACGTCATGGGAATCGCTGGAGATCGACGAAGAGACCTATCGCTCGAGCGATATCGACAGCATCAATGACATTATCTTCAAGCGGCATCAGAACCGCGATCTGAAGAGCGTCCTGACCGAGTTCCGCAAGAGCCAGGAGCGAGTGGTCCTGACACTGGAACAGTTGAATGAGGACGATCTCGAACGCCCGACGCCGGCCCACATCCGGGATGAATACCCGCGCGTGATCGACCTGATCGAGGCGAACTTTGCCGGACACGATCGGGACCATGTGGAGGACATTCGCCAGCTGGCCAACGAGCCACTGGACTAATTCGATTCCTCGGAGAACGGCAGGGGATGCACTCCTCTGCCGTTCTTCTTTTCAAGGCTCTCCCAGAAGAATCTCTCCGCGTTTCGAGACCATCGAGCGAAGCGCTCTGCCAGAATCGATCTGATCACCACGGCGCTGAAATCATCCTGAAGGCTCCCTGTCGAGAAAACCTGCAACAAGCCCACTTCCCACCAGATGGCCGTATACTGGATTGCGCAACCACTCGTTAGTGCAGGGAGGGCAACCAGCTATGCGCCAGTCGCCAGCGGCAATCACCATCGACTGTCTCCGACAGCAGGGGGTTTCGACAATCTTCGGACTCGATGGGGATCACGTCATCTATCTCTATGATGCCCTCTCAGATGCACCAGACATCGACGTCGTTACCGTGATGCACGAGAACAACGCAGCAATCGCTGCCGAACTCTACGGGCGAGTAACCGGCAGACCGGGTGTGGTGATGCTGACGGCGGGACCTGGCGCAACCAACAGCCTCTCCGGAATCGCCGGTGCCTATGCAGCGGGCGTGCCGATCGTCCACATCACTGGAGGTGTCGCCCAGGACGCACCAAAAGAGGCATTCCACGGGGTAGACGATCCAGACTTCCTGCAACGAGTTTTTGAACCGGTCACCAAGTGGTCGGTACGGATCGAAGATGCCAACGAGATTCCCACGATGATCGCGCTGGGGTTCGACATCGCCACCAGAGGCAGGCCCGGGCCGGTACATCTGGAGATCGCGGTCAGCGCCCTGACCATGGACCCGATCGAAGCTCCAGCCGTCGACACCTCACAACTCGCTTCGGAGGAAATGACTGTCGACACAACCGGAGTGATGAAACGGATCGATGCAGCAAAGCAGATCACCATTGTCGCCGGCAAGAACGCATTCTGGCCCGAAGTCAGCCAGTCGCTGGTAGCGCTCACGGAACATCTTCAGGCACCCGTGCTCCACGTCTGGGACTCGCATGGCGCAATGCCCACCGTGCATCCACTATCACTCGGTCTCTGGCGTGAGGGGAACAGCAACGAATTCGTGGAGCGAACATTTGATGAATCCGATCTGGTGCTGGGTATCGGTGTCCGGGCTGGAACGGAATCGGAGATCGGACTCAGCAAGCGCCTCGGAGAGCGCTTCGTAACAATCGACGCCGTCGACAATCCTGATGTTGATCAACATATCAACGTGTTGTCGATCAATGCATTATCCAGCACGTTGGACCAGATCATCGAGTCGACCCGGGAGCGGGAAACGAACCCGGAGATCATCGATCGGTGCGAAGAAGCCAGGCAAACATTCCAGACCGGCCTGGCGGTCGAGATCGAGCGCTATCAGGACGATCGCCCCTGGCCGATTTCGCTCGCGCTGGAGAGCCTCGACCGGAAGATCGATCCGGACACGATCGTGGTCAGCGACGTCAGCAACGTGAAGATCTGGGCGCCAGTTCAACTGCGGACCTTCAATTCGTTGACGCATCTGCAGTCCGGAAGCTGGGGCGCGATGGGCTATGTGGTACCCGGTGTCCTCGGTGCCGCACTGGCCCGGCCAGATCGCAAGATCGTCGGCATCGTTGGAGATGCCTCATTCCTGATGGGATCCAACGATTTTGGAACGATCTGCGCGCTCGGGCTGCCCGTGGTCATCGCCGTTCATGCCGACCAGCAGATCGGGATGATCTACTACTCGCTGAAGCAGGCGTTCGGGCGTACCTACAAGACCGATGTTCCGCCAGTCGATTTCATCAAATACGCCGAAGCGTTCGGGGCAACAGCAATTCGGGTGAGCGAGCCGGAAGAGATCGACGACGCCTGGGACCGGGCACTCAGCGCCACAGGTCCGGTGCTGATCGAATTCCGGGCCGGGCACGACTTCCCACGGCCGTATCCGATCCAGCGGATTATCGAACAGGGACGTGAGCGCCTTCAGGCGAAGACTTAGTACCCGTCCCTGGACCGATTCTCATTGGCGTCGACCGGTAGACCGGCGACCTCCGTGTCGCCCCGTCCCGCGAACCGGCCCTGTGGGGCGAGGGGTAGGCTATGGTGCCTGGACGGAAGTGGATTGCAAGCGGGAGTCAGGCAGCTGGCGAAAAACCGAGTCTGTGGAACGTAGGCTCCACGTCCGACATCGGGGTGTGCAGGATCATCGGGGATGAGGCGGTAGACGGCTGCTCGATCATCGATTCCGGACGGGGATTCTCACGCTGCTGCTCCATGCTGGACAGGTGCTGGGCGCGCAACAGCAGGATGTAGAAGATCAGTGACATTGCCGCAACAACGAGCACGATCATCAGAATCCAACCACTCAGATCTCCACGGCGACGCACAGTAAGAACTCCGATCAACCAGTCAGTCTCGCCGGCACCTTGCGTGATTCAACCACGCCTAGCCGAACCAGACCATCCGGTCGATAACCATCGCCAGGAATATGAAGGCGAGATAGTACAGCGAAAAGAAGAACACGCGCCGGGCTGCCGCGTCGGACGGATTGGACGAGAGTTGCCAGGCTCGGAGCAGGAAGATTCCGCCCAGCAGCACGGCAGAGGCCAGATAGAACAGACCCATGAACTGCAGCGCAAACGGGAAGAGGCTGACGATGAACAGCATCACCGTATAGAGCAGGATATGCCGCCGGGTTTCCGCGTCACCGTAGATCTCCGGGAACATCGGCACTTTAGCTTTTTCGTAGTCGCCCCGCTTGAAGAGCGCCAGCGCCCAGAAGTGCGGTGGCGTCCAGTAGAAGATCACCGCGAAAAGAATCAGCGCCGGGACACCGATCGAGTTGGTGACTGCAGCCCAGCCGATCATTGGCGGAACCGCACCTGCCGCCCCACCGATGACGATGTTCTGCGGCGTCGCTCGTTTCAGGTACTTGGTGTACATCACCACATAGGCGAGGTTGCCGGAGAGCGCCAGGATCGCGGTCAGCGGGTTCACGAAGACCACCAGAATGTAGATCGCCAGCACACTCATCGTGATCCCAAAGATCACCACCTGCACCGGAGCAACCCTTCCGGCCGGAAGCGGTCGCTTACTGGTCCTGGACATCAGGCCATCAATATCGCGATCGATGTAGTGGTTCAGCGCGCTGGCACCACCAGCCGACATCCCACCACCGACCATCGTCCAGAAGATGAGGTCGATCGACGGCCAGCCCGCGGCAGCGATCAGCATTCCACCCAGAGTGGTAATCAGCAGGAGAACCATGATTCGTGGCTTGGTAAACTCGACATAATCCGCCCATGTTTCGCGGAACGGTCTCACGGCAGGGGCGTGGTCCGCCGTCCCGAACGGCAGGCTCATCGGCACCATCCGATCGAGCACTGTGGCCCCGATCAGCAGTCCCCAGATAACGCCAGCAACGCCGAGATGCGCCGCACTGGCGATCGGGTTCTGATCCGACCAGACGGTGGCAGCACCGATAAAGATCTGGGCAGCAATCAGCACCGCGGCGGCATTGATCAATCCGCGAACTGCCGCCATACCGGGGTAAAACCGCCGGGCGAGCGTCGCGGCAACCAGGATTCCAATCGTGGCAAACAGGGCAACCCAGCGATGGGACAGATGCAGATCAGTAGCGGTAAACCCGCTGGGGAAGAGCTGTCCATCGCAGAGCGGCCAGCCGCTGCATGCACCGGAAGCCGCATCACTGGTGGCAATCGCACCACCGGCGATGATCAACCCGAGCACGGCAACAGCCGATCCACCGGTAATCCAGCCGAACTGCGTGAACCCGCTTGTCGGCTTGAGTTCGACCTGATTGACTCGCAAAATCGCCAGAATCGAGGTAATGACCAGAATTGCCAGCAGGATCTGCATCGAACCAATTCGGCTCAGCGTCAGATCGAGCGAGGTGCCGCTGAAGGTCAGCCCAGCGATGACACCCATGACGAGCGCAGCGATGACAGGCAATACGACGTAGGCCCGGGACAGCTGACGAATCGACCAGCCGTGATAAATCAAGAGTGCCAGAGCAACGGTGAGGCCGGTCAGCGTGCCGCGGAGACCGAACTCGACTGCCGCCGTCCATGACCAGAGCGAAGCAGGCTCCGACGCACAGAGATACCAGTCTGCGGTGCAGCCGAGGCCCGTGCCGGCAATCCGGACTATGCCCTCGAGCAGCACAAGCAGAAACGCCAGCACCGTCGCGGTCATCGCAACGGTCTGGTAGCGCTTCAAAGAAGATTCAGTATTCGGCTGGTCCGGTGCAGTCATGGTTTTCGCCCACCGTGTCGCGCAGTGGATACCTTCTGGCGTTGCTCAGTGAACAACGCCAGTTCAGGTGCAATGATACAGAAGGGTAGTCGCCGCAGGAATGTCAGTTCCGTTACAGATTATTCAGGAATTCCCCGATAGATCTGATCACGGGCTTACACCTGCGTTACGGACAATCCGATCAGACGTCGCTCAGGCCTTTGCGGTCTCGACCAGCTGATCCAGCAGTTTCTGGTCAGCGCGGTCATCATTGATCAGGCCCCGGCAATACTCCCGGATGGACATCTTCCCACGCGGGCCATTTTGCTCAGCGTCGATCGTCTCGTCATCAACCTGGCGTACCAGTGACAACGTTGCCTCCCGGGCCGTTCCGAACTGCGAGAGCAGGATGATCGGGGTCACACCGGTAGCAACCAGTTCATCCAGCACCGCGGCTTGCGTCTTCTCATCGATGTTGGAGGCATCTTCACCCATGGACATGATCTTGATGGCCTGGGATGCGTTGTACTCCCGGTTACGCATCCGGTTCAGGATATCCCGCACGGTCTCACCATTGTCGGCTTTCTTGTCCGCGACCGCTACGAGATCGACGCCACGAAGTTTGAGATTCAGATCTCGATAGATCTCGATCATCTCATTCAGGATTTCCTGATCAGGCATTGTCGACTCCACCCTTCATCTATATGAATTCATTCCCCCGTCAAGTGCCGGGAATTATAGTCTGTATCCGGCAATCACGGTAGTGCCTGACCAATATTGTCAGGAACTCTGCGCGATTTCCACCCAACGCCGGCCAAAGACTGCGTACATCGCAGCTTCCCGACCGGTTCAGGAACTCATACCGAACTCTTCACGAATTGCTGCCAGGACAACCTTCTCCTCGCCGGGTTCGATCGTCTGCGGATTGAGCGCAACTGCAATCTTCTCATCTTCACTGACGGCGATCCGCGGATTCCGATTCCAGAGCCGCTCCACCAGCTGGTTGCGGTCGAGCGCGGCCTCCGGGCCCAGGTTCAGAATCGCCCGAGGATGTGGCTGACCGGCCTCGCTCGGAAATCCACGCTCACCGGTCACTCCGGGTATATCCCGGACTCCGTCCAGCCAGTATTTCACCACGTCCTCGTAGCGCTGGAGCAGAGCTGGCTCATCCTGAGACATTGACCATTCCAGCGCCGTCAGGATTCCGGCAATATCTTCCTTGGCCACCTTCATCGGCCGGCCCAGCGCCTGATTCGGTGCGCCATGCACGCTGCAGCCAAGGATGATGTCCCGCCGGCCGAGAATCAGCCCGGTCGTCTGTGGACCGCGCAGCCCTTTGCCACCGCTAAAGATCGCGACATCCGCACCCAGCTCACGTGTGTAATAGGAGAGGCTGCTCATCGGCGGAATCTGTGCCGCTGCATCCACGATGACGGGAACCCGGAGTTTCTTCGCTTCCCGGATGACATCCGCCAGTGGTGGCGAGGAATCGGACAGTCGACCAGCAAACCAGAGAATACAGGCGGTTCGAGAGGTAATGCCGCCGATGAATTCGTCGAGATCGCCACCAACTTCGACGATCTTCGCCCCGGTGATATTGGCCGCATAGCGATAGGGGCTCGGCTGATCCGGACGACAGAGCACCTCGTTGCGCTCGATCCCTTCAAGCTGCGGAAACACGAACCGGTCATCCGGCTCGTTTCCGGCGATACAAGTCGCCACCGTCAGCGTAATCCCCGCAGCCGCACCACTACAGATGAAAGCCGCTTCATTGCCGGTCATTTCCGCGATGCGTTTTCCGGCGAGTTCCTGGAATTCGAAGAGGTCGATAAAGCTCGTGGATGCCTGCCGCATCGCCTCGACCACCGGTTCAGGCATTCGTGACCCACCGAGCTTGGTCAGAGTAGCCGATGCATTGATTACAGGCCGGACGCCGAGTTGCTCGTAGATCACGGGGAATTCCCTTCAGATCGGGTCATGCGCGAAACGGCCGATACCGGCACTCTACCCGGGTCGTACCGGCTGTGCAAGATAGTCACGAAATCGGACGCATAACCACCATATGAATCGGGTGCCTATGGTAGGATGTTGCCGTTAACCGACGCCCGGACCCGGTACCGATTCTCGACGGCTAAAGGAGACAAAACGCAATGCAATCCGGAACCCGGACACCACTACGCTGTCCGCTCTGTGATGGCGAACTGACCAGCACCCGCATCAAGCAGATCGGGGACGTGACCGCACACCTGCGCTGGGAAATCCACGCTGGAGAATGTCCGGAACACGGCTGGTTTCAGGCCGAAGTCATCAGCAAGCCGCCACGTGAGGTCTTCCCGGTTCACCGGCTCGGTGGCGCCACGCGTCGAGTCCAGATCGAAGGACGTGATGTCTTCGCGTTCCCGACTGTCTGGAACTCAATGGATGCACGCACCATCGTTGATCCACTGGATCCAGAATTGTGGAAGATCGACTGGGAGCGCCTTCGATTGCGTTCCCCGGTTGCCGGCTCCACCACCTGATAGCACCAGCGCGCGACGGATCGGCGTCGCTTCGAAAAGAGCGCACAGCACATGAGTGAGCGCCGGCCGGAACAGCAACAGCAGCAATCACGATTGAGGCATCTGACACCAATCAAGTTGCTCGTAGTGCTGCTTGTCTTCTACCTGCTCGTGCAGGTACAGATCATCGTGCTTCTGGTTATTCTGGCACTCCTCTTCGCTACCATCATCGAAAAGCCACTTCGCAGGCTGGAGAATCGCGGCGTGCCGCGGGCTCCCGGCATTCTCGTCATCTATGCCACCATTCTGGCCAGCCTGATCGTGCTCGGGCTCGTCTTCGTGCCACTAATCGTCCAGGAATCGCAGGCGTTCGGCAGGCAAGCGCCAGACCTACTCGATCAGTCCGCTGAAAACTGGCGCGAGAGCGACAATCCGATCCTTTCCGGATCCGGCTATCGCCTGCTCACCAGATTGAGTTTCCAGCTGGAGAATCCACCACCACCCCCCGGCGGGGTGGCGCTCGATGCTGTCGGGCAGATCGCCGCAGTCGGCCTCGGTATCGTCTCGATGTTCGTCATCGGGTTCTACTGGCTGATGGAGAAACGGCTCATCAGGCAACTCGTTCTCTCTCAACTGGATGACAACGCGCAACGCCGTATGACCCGTATCTGGGAAGACGTAGAGATCAAGGTTGGTGGCTGGCTTCGCGGTCAGTTATTGCTCTGTCTGATTATCGGTGTGGCGGCCGGGTTAATCTACTACATCCTCGATGTCAGATTCTGGTTCCTGTTAGCCCTGCTGGCCGGAGTGATGGAACTGATCCCGATTCTCGGTCCATGGGTGGGGGCGATCCCGGCGGTCATGGTGGCGCTTCTCGACTCCTGGGAGAAAGCGCTTATTCTGGCAATCGCACTGGCATTCCTGCAGCTGGCCGAGAACACGATTCTCGTGCCACGGATCATGAAAGGGACGATCGGGCTGTCACCGCTCACCGTCTTCGTCGCCGTGCTGGCAGGTGGTGCCTACATGGGCGTGCTGGGTGCATTACTGGCGATCCCGATCGCAGCCGGACTTCAGGTGATCATTGGAGATCTGATTCGAGAGCGCCAGCGTCAGATGCAGCTTGCCCCCGCCGGAATGGCGACCTCGTCGCTCGACTGGCGCGGCATCTTTGGACAGTTCCTGACGCACGATCAGGTTTCCGGTCAGGATCAGCGCCAGCGGAACGAGACCGGAGACGAGCGCGAAGAACCCGAACAGGAGGAGCCGAAGCGCGACTCCTGACCTCGCCAGACCCGGACGCCAGTCAACCAGAAGTAGAGAAACAAAGAAACGGAGCAGGGCAGACGTGCCTGAACTTCCCGAAGTCGAGGCTGCCCGTCGTGGCATTCATGACCAGTTGCGTGGTCGCACCATCGTCGGAATCGAGCTCCTGCGTCCCGGACTGGTGCAATCGGACGCCGGACTGACGATCGATCTACTCCAGGATCAATCGATCGATGACACCTCCCGCCACGGGAAGTACATGGTCTGGCACACCGAACCGATGGCGCTGGTTGTCCACATGAAGATGACCGGGCAATTCGTGGCCCGGGGCGATGGGATTCCCGGTTTCGTGTCCGGCCACCCGGTCCCGGCTTACGATACCGAGCTACCGCATAAATCGACGCACCTGATCCTCGATTTCGAGGGTGATGCCAGGTTGTATTTCACCGACATCCGCCACTTCGGCCGGATCTGGCTCGTCCCGCACGATGAGCTGGCCGACCACATGGCCAGACTCCGCCTGGGCCCGGATCTGCTATCTGACGCCTTCACGCTGGAAGCGCTGAGAGCCAGACTCCGGCGACGATCGGTCGGGCGAATCAAGCCGATCCTGCTGGATCAGACCACGGTGGCAGGGCTGGGCAACATCTACGTCGA
>SLFF01000062.1 GCA_007124395.1 Thermomicrobiaceae bacterium
CGATGGTTCCTGTGGTTGGAACCCTGTTCGCAGCTGGCGCAGACCTGGTGGTTCTCACGAAGAACCAGCTCATGATGATGTATCGTCTCGCCGCGATCTATGATCGTGACTTGGACGATCGATGGCGAATCTACTCGGAGCTGCTGCCCGTGGTGGGTGCAGGTTTCCTGTGGAGAACCACCGCTCGCCAGGCGGCGGCCGTGTTGCCAGTTGCCCTGGGCGCAGTGCCGAAAGTGGCCATTGCCTATGCCGGTACCTATGCGATCGGACAGGCAGCGCGCGCCTACTACGAGTGTGGCTATGAAATCGGCGCGGAAGACATGCAGCGCCTCTACGAGCGTGGAGTATCTGTGCTGACACGTGCGAAACGGCATGGAGTGCCGCCAGAGGAGGCGTCGCTCTCCGGTGGGCGTCCCGCCACTGGGATTTCAGTATCGAATTAACGATCATGTGAAGAGGTGAAGCGTGGCCGGGTCGATTGCCCGGCCATGACTATGAGGCGTTAACTGCTTCCGGATCTCCGGCAACTCCGAACTCTTCGAGCTTGGTCTGCAGCTCGCTGAGTTGGATTCCGAGAAGTGCCGCCGCGGCGACTCGATCCCCACTTGACTGACCGATCGCCTCGATGAGCATCTTGCGCTCAACTTCCTGCAACACTTCGGTAATCGGCGTTCCCTTGCGGACTCGTTCAGCGATATCGACGAACTGCCGCTGATCTGCCGAAGAAAAGCGGATGTGATCCTCACCGATGACGGTTCCCTGCGCCAGCACCACCGCTCGCTCGATAATGTTTTCAAGTTCTCGCACATTGCCCGGCCAGTTGTGGTCCATCAGCGCATCCAGCGCCTGTGGCGAGATTCTGGCTGGTGGCGCGCCCGGGTTGTAGCGATGTTTGTGCAGGAAATGCTCAACCAGTCGCGGGATATCGTCGGTTCGCTCTCGGAGTGGTGGGAGGTACATAGAGATGACGTTGAGCCGGTAGTACAGGTCTTCCCGGAAACGTCCCTCTCGAACTTCATGTGCCAGGTTCTTGTTGGTTGCAGCGATGACACGGGTGTCGACCTTCACCGACACGTTGCCACCGACCCGTTCGAACTCTCGCTCCTGAAGAACACGCAGCAGCTTCTTCTGCGTCGAAAGTGTCATCTCGCCGATCTCATCGAGAAAGATCGTTCCCTTGTTGGCGGTTTCGAAACGTCCCTTGCGCTGATTGACCGCACCGGTGAACGACCCTTTCTCGTGTCCGAAAAGTTCGCTCTCGAGCAGTGTCTCGGGCAACGCGGCACAGTTCACCTTGACCATCGGTCCGCCGGAGTATGACGAACTCTTGTGGAGGATCGCCGCTACCAGCTCTTTGCCGGTCCCCGTCTCACCGGTGATGAGCACCGTGGAGTCCGAGCGAGCCACACGGCCAATCGTCTTGTAGACCTCCTGCATGGGGCCACTGTTGCCGATCATCGTGTCGTTCGGATCCTGTTCACCCGCAGGGTTCCGCATTCCCTGGACCTGCTTCAGCAGGGCCTGATGATCGAAAAAGCGGCGAACATTGTGCAGCACGTCTTCCAGATCGAATGGCTTGGTGATGTAATCGTAGGCGCCAAGTTGCATCGCCTCGATCGCCACGTTGGACGTGCCGTAGGCGGTCATGATGATGAAGGGCAGTTGTCCTTCAACCTTATCCCCGGCCTCGCGCAGAACCTCTATGCCGTTCTTGTCCGGCATCCGGACGTCCATCAGCACCAGGTCAGGCGGATCGTCGCCATTGAAGGCCGTCAGTACCTCGGTGCCGTTCTCGGACTCCTCGATGTCATAGTCTTCATCTTCGAGAAACTCGCGAAGCATCGCTCTGATTGCTGCGTCGTCGTCGGCGATGAGTATTCGTTCCATGATTGAAGTGCTTCCCTCGATGCATTGGTCTGATCGCGTAGCTTCGGCGTCCTTGCAGAAGAAATGGACGCCGATAGTATAACAAGCGCAGTGAAATAGTCTTGTAACGCTGGGAACGCAGCGATTTCGTGGGTCTCATGCTAGGCTAGAGGAAATCGGACGAATTTGGAACCCTTGGGAAACAGAATCGAGAATTGTGGTGAAACGAGTCATCCTGATTGGTCTGAGCGGTACCGGAAAGTCGAGCCTTGCCCCGCTGGTCGCTCGCGAGATTGGCTATTCATGGGTTGATACCGATCAGGAGATCACCCAGCGATTCAACATGCCTATTCCGGACGTCTTTCGTGAATTCGGAGAGTCGACGTTTCGCTCGGTGGAGCGCGACGTTATCAAGTCCGCTTGTTTGCGAGACGAGGTCGTCGTGGCCACAGGAGGTGGCGCGGTTCTCGATGAAGCCAACTGGGCCTGTATGCGTCCAGGGGCGGTTATCATCCATCTCCGAGCATCTACCGAAGAGATCGTCAGCCGATTGCAATCAGCCGAACAGGGCGATCCGGAAGATGTGCGCCCACTGCTTCAGGGCGACGACCCGGAACAGCGCCTGACCGAGCTGTGGAGTCGGCGCAAACCGCTCTACGACCGGGCCGATATCGAAATCGAGACCGACAGGAAGACGCCAGACCAGATCGTGCGAGAGATTGTCCGTTCGGTCCGTCGCGTGTCTGAGACCGGGCTCGTGCCAGTGACGTCGATCGATGTTCCTGCAGGGCGGTCTGATATCTACGCAGGTGCCGGAATCAGCAAGTTCGCGGCCCAGTTGATACGAAGCCGATGGCCAGAGGCTCAGCGGATCTGGCTCGTGACCGACACGAACATCCAGCAACACTGGGCCAGTCCCATGCGTCGACAGCTGCAGGACGAAGGCTTCACTACCGAGGTTTACGCGGTTGATTCGGGGGAAGTATCGAAGTCGCTCAAGTCCGTTGAGGAACTTCTCGACTGGATGATTCGTGGCCGGGTGAATCGACGGGATATTCTGGTTGCCCTCGGCGGTGGCGTTGTCGGCGACCTCGCCGGGTTTGCCGCCTCGATCGTTCTCCGTGGTATTAACCTGGTGCAGATTCCGACCAGTCTCCTGGCAATGGTGGACAGCAGCGTTGGCGGCAAGACCGGCGTGAATCACGAGTTGGGCAAGAACCTTATCGGCGCGTTCTACCAGCCTCAGCTTGTGATCGCCGACACCAAACTTCTGGAGACGTTGCCGCAGCGTGAATTGTGCGCTGGCTGGGCCGAGGTGATCAAGCACGGCATGATCGAACGCAGCGCAACCGGTGCGCCTTCGGCCGGATTGCTTGAAGCGCTGGAAGGTCTCGGTGGCAATCCGTGTCGGATCTCGGCGGAAACCCTCGCGGATGTGGTTGCCTGGAACATCAACATTAAAGCCGAAGTCGTCCGGCAGGATGAGCGAGAATCCGGACATCGCTGGTTGCTGAATCTCGGCCACACGATGGGTCATGCCATGGAGGCGGCCGAGTATCGGTATATCCACGGTGAAGCGGTCGGACTCGGCCTTCGTGCCGCTGCGCGTTTGAGTAAACATCTCGGGATGTGCGATCAGGATCTGGTCGATCGGCAGGATCATCTGCTCGATGGAGCAGGTATCCCTCAGAAATTCGACGGTGATCTGGACGTCGTGCTGGAGCGAATGGCACGGGACAAGAAGGCGATCCACAACCGCCTGACCTGGATTCTTCCGGTAGCGCCCGGCTCTGTCACGGTGCGTCAGGATGTCCCGATTGATGCCGTGGTGAAGGTCGCCCGGGCGATCGGGGCGGAGTAGATTTCCGGCCCCTCGAGTTGAGGGGCTTCCCGCTGTTTGCTATAGTCATATGCTGACAACTCAATATGCAGGTCCCGTCATTGGCTCGGCGGATTTGGCCGGAAGTTCAGTGGTCAGAGCGTCGGGGTGGTGCGAAGTTTGCGAGTGTTTATTCGGGAACGGTAGATTACTCCCTGATCTGACCTGCCAGGGTAGCGCCGGTTCCAGTTGTTTTATTCGTTTTATGAGAAAGGGTGTTTTGAATGAGCGGCACTGTTGCCGAACGTTATGACATCAAAGATATTAATCTTGCTGAAGACGGCAGGAAGCGGATCGCCTGGGCGGCTCGAGAGATGCCGGTCCTGGACCTGATTCGTCAGCGTTTTGAGAAGGAAAAACCACTCGCAGGCGTCCGCATGGTTGCCTGTGTTCACGTGACGACCGAAACGGCGAACCTCGCCTATGCTCTGCGTGCCGGTGGTGCTGACTGCGCAATCTGCGCCAGCAACCCGCTGTCGACGCAGGACGACGTGACTGCCGCGCTGGTCGCGGACGGCTTCCAGGTTTTTGCTATCAAGGGTGAAGACGAAGAGACCTATTTCAAGCACATTTATCAGGCTCTGGATCACAAGCCACACATCGTTATCGACGACGGTGCAGACGTGGTGAGCACGATTCATAAGGAAAAACTCGATATCGCCGCTGACATGCTCGGCGCGACTGAAGAGACCACCACTGGTGTTATCCGGATGCGCGCCATGGAGCGTGAAGGTATTCTGCAGTTCCCGGTTGTGGCCGTGAACGACTCCGATACCAAGCACTTCTTCGATAACCGCTACGGTACCGGACAGAGCACAATCGACGGTATCCTGCGGGCGACCAACATCCTGATCGCCGGCCGCGTGGTTGTCGTCTCCGGCTATGGCTGGTGCGGCAAGGGCGTTGCAATGCGCGCATCCGGTATGGGCGCCAAGGTCGTGGTTACCGAAGTCGACGCTGTCCGCGCTCTCGAAGCAGCAATGGACGGCTTCCAGGTCATGCCGATGGATGACGCCGCCTCGATCGGCGACATCTTCGTCACCGCAACCGGTGATATCGACGTGATCAACAAGCAGCACTTCGCCAAGATGAAGGACGGCGCGATGGTTGCCAACGCTGGTCACTTCGACAGCGAGATCAACCTCGACAGCCTTGCCGAAATGGCCAAGGAGCGCAAGAACCTTCGCCCGTTCGTCGACGAGTTCAAGATCGACGACGATCGCGGCGTGATCGTCCTCGGTGAAGGCCGACTCATCAACCTGGCGGCGGCCGAAGGTCACCCAGCCAGTGTGATGGACATGAGTTTCGCGAACCAGGCGATGGCCGCTCGATTCCTCGCCCAGGAAAAGGGCAAGCTCGAGAACATCGTTTACCGGGTTCCGGAAGAGATCGACCAGGAGATCGCCACGCTCAAGCTGCACGCTATGGGTGTGAAGATCGATACGCTCACGCCAGAGCAGGAACACTACCTGCAGTCCTGGCAGACCGGTACCTAAATCGGTCGTCACTAATCCCGGCAACGTTCGGGACGGTCGGGGCGGCTATCTTAGCCGCCCCGTTTACGTGCGAAAAAGGAGTATGTGTACGTGACAACCAGTTTCATGCGGTCTCCGCATACGCTATTCACCTCGGAGTCAGTGACCGAGGGGCACCCGGACAAGCTCTGTGATCAGATCTCAGATGCAGTTCTGGACGAGATTTACCGACATGATCCGCAGGCGCATGTCGCCTGTGAAACGTCGACAACCACCGGGTTGATTCTGGTATTCGGTGAGATCACCACCGAAACGTACATCGATATTCCGAGCATCGTGCGCAAGACGGTGCGCGACATCGGCTATACCAGCGCAGAGTATGGTTTCGACGCGGCGACATGTGGCGTTGTGACGGCGATCAACGAACAGTCCCCGGAGATCAATCAGGGTGTTCGCAAGGTATCGCAGGATGACGCGGATTCAGTCGGTGCTGGTGACCAGGGCATGATGATCGGTTTTGCCTGTAACGAGACTCCCGAGTTGATGCCACTGCCGATTTCGCTTGCACACAAGATGACCCGCCGGATGGCCGATCTCCGGCATTCCGGTGAACTCGACTATCTCCGCCCGGATGGCAAGAGTCAGGTGACCGTTGCCTATGAGCACGGCATCGCCAGACGTGTCCCGACTATCGTGCTGTCAACCCAACACGATCGCGAGGTCACGCAGGACCGCATTCGCAAGGATCTGGAAGAGGCGGTAGTCCACCACTGTGTTCCCGCCGATATGCTCGATGACGCCCTCAAGCTGTATGTGAACCCGAGCGGCAGCTTTATGCTCGGCGGACCGATGAGTGACGCCGGACTGACCGGACGCAAGATCATTGTCGATACCTATGGCGGAATTGCCCGTCATGGAGGCGGCGCGTTCTCCGGCAAAGACCCGACAAAGGTCGATCGGTCTGGCGCATACGCGGCCCGGTATGTCGCGAAGAACGTGGTTGCGGCAGGACTGGCTGATCGCTTCGAAGTGCAGGTCTCCTACGCGATCGGTGTCGTCGAGCCAATCTCGATCCACATTGAGGCGTTTGGAACAGCCAAAATTGATGAAGAGAAGATCGAGGCTCTGATCGCTCAGCATTTCGATCTCCGGCCGGGCGCAATTCTGCGTGATCTGGATCTGCGACGACCGATCTACCAGCAGGTTGCAGCATACGGACACTTTGGACGCCCGGATCTGGATCTCCCGTGGGAGCGTACCGATAAAGTGGACATCCTTCGACAGGAAGCCGGACTGTAACCCGGGAACAGGAAGATTAGGCGGGCTGACATCATGACGCGCGTGCTCATTACTGGAGCCAGTGGATTCGTTGGCCGCCACCTCGTTGCACAACTGGTACACGCCGGCGGGTCCGACATTGTTGGACTCTCGTCACAGAAGCGGCCCCCGATCGAAGGGGGCCGCCTGCTTGTCTGCGATCTCCGCGACGCGGACCTTACGCGTCGGACACTCGAGCACTACCAGCCGGAGATCATCTACCATCTGGCTGGACAATCTCATATTCCTCGAGCCTTCGCCGCTCCAGCGGAAACCCTGGTGGCAAACGCAGTGGGGCAGATCAATCTTCTGGAAGGGTGCCGCAGCGCCGGGATCTACCCGGTGATTGTGTCAGTCAGTTCTGCCGAGATCTACGGGGCAGTCTCACCGAGCCAGATCCCGATCAACGAGCAACAACCACTCAACCCGAACAATCCATACGCGAGCAGTAAAGCGGCGCAGGATCTGTATGCCGGTCAGTATTTCGCCAGCTACGGGATGAAGATCGTCCGGGTTCGTCCGTTCAACCACGTCGGGCCGGGACAGACTGACCGCTTCGTGGTCTCCAGCTTTGCTCGTCAGATCGCGGAAGTAGAGGCTGGGTTGGCCGATCCAGTGGTTCTCGTGGGGAATCTCGACCCGATCAGGGATTTTCTGGACGTGCGGGACGTGGTGCGGGCCTATCAGCTGGTGGCTGAGGAGTCGTTTGCCGGTCAGGTGTTCAACATCTCTTCCGGCGTCGGGGTGCGAATTCAGGATGTGCTCGACACGCTGATCGCCGAATCGACGCGCGATATCGAAGTGCGGGTAGACCCGGAACGGGTGAGACCGGTCGAAGTTCCGGAATTTCGGGGAGATTCGAGCCGCCTCACTGAGCTGACCGGCTGGCAGCCCGAGATCCCGTTGGCGCAGACCCTTCGAGAGGTGCTCGATTACTGGCGAGATCAAATCAACAGGACAGACACCTGAGTCAGGCCAGCTTGATCAGAACCTGGCTGTCGCGGCATTCGACCGATTCAACGTCCGGGTCAATGGCGGGTCGCTTCTCATCGTTTCGGGGTTCGAAATCGACTGCTTCCACGACTCGTCGGTAGGTTCCGTCAGTCAGAATCTCGGGCTGGTATCCCAGCGGGATTACTCCTCGGCAGAAGTGGAACACATGCCAGGCTTCCCATTCAGCCGGATCAATCTGGAGATCCTGCATCGTTGGCCAGCTCTGATAGGACGATCCTTCGCCCGATTGCGCTCGGGCGTGGGTCAGGGATGCGTCTAGATCCTGAAGGATCTCGGTGACGAGTTGCCCGCCAATTGCGGCCGACTCTTGCCAGAGCTCGTCTCCGGGCTTCCCGATCGGGATCTCCAGGGGATGCTGTCGGACGATTGGTCCGGCATCGAGTTGATCGATGAGTTGATGAATAGTGACTCCTGACTCTGTGCTTCCTTCGCGGTACGTCCAAAAGAGCGGCTCAGGTCCTCGGAAACGGGGAAGCAGCGAAGGATGGACGTTCAGACCGCCGTGCAGGGTGGATGTCATCAGTGTTTGAGGGATTCGCATCGAGTAGCAGCAGACGATCGCGATGTCTGCCTCGAATTCAGCGAGTGACGCCTGCGTTTCGGGATCGTGGTGGTCGTTGATCCGAAGGATCGGAATGTCCGACTGCTCCGGATGAGCATTCCCCGAAGTGGCGGCGCTTCCCGAGATCGGAAGAGCCAATGATGACTTTGAACGCCCTGGCGGATTCAGTCGGGTAGTCGGCTGCGGCAATCGCGAATTTCCGGGAACAACTCGGGCGCGGACATCGTGACCAGCCTCGAGAATCGCGGCCAGCACCGCATCGGCAAACGAGCAGGGAATGCCGAAAAAGAGGATTGAATGACTCAACGGGCACCTCCGGATCGAAACGCAGATTGACAGCCTGTTGAGCGCTCACGTAGGCTTCGAAGAGACTTTCGCTCAGTCATGATGAGGATAATGCAATGGCACGAATGGTTTTCTGCAACAAGTTCCAACGCGAATTGCCTGGACTCGAACGCCAGCCAGTGCCAGGACCGCTCGGAGAGCGCATCTTCAATGAGATCTCGGAACAGGCGTGTGAGATGTGGCGTGAGCATCAGACGATCATGATCAACCATTACGCTCTGAATCCTGCCGATCCGAACGACCGCAAGGTATTGCGTGAGCATATGGAAGAGTTCTTCTTCGGCGAAGGCTCCCAGATGCCCGAAGGCTGGCAGCCGGCTGGCGCTGCTGCTGGCGGCTCGTCAAAGGGTGGTGCCCCGTCGAAGGGTGCGGCTCCCGCGAAGAAATAGCCGGTCTCATCGCGATGGCGGACTCACCGGGTCAGCAGTCAATCGAATCTGACTGCTGATCCGGAATTCCAGGGCATCGTGTGCCTCTCGCAACGCAGCTTCTACATCGTCCACATTATCGCCCTTTGCGAAAATGAATCCCAGATAACTGGACCCTTCGGGCAACGGCACGATCGAGTGATTGATCGGAGCCGAAATCTCGACCCCGGTGACTCCTGGAACCTGCTTCGCCTCTTCGACACCGCACACTTCCCGGAGCATTCCGGCCTTCGGAATGGGAATCATCATCACGCCAACCGCGTCGTTTCCCCGTTCGGCGCCCGAGATCGGCTCACCGATCGCGTGGCGCAGGATCAACTCTTCGAGCGACTGCCCGGTGCCGAACTCGAGAATGGTCGAACAGAGGCCGCCGATCGATCGACCGGCGATCTCGATGATCCATGGCCCCATGTCATTCAGACGGAGCTCTGCATGGACCGGGCCAGTTCGCAGCCCGAGCGCTGCAGACGCTTCCTCTGTGCAAGTCGCGATTGCGCGTTGCTCGTCGTCTGAGAGGCGAGACGGGGTGGTATAGATCGTCTCTTCGAAGAACGGACCCTCCAGCGGGTCCGGCTTATCGAACAACGCCAGCACCTGTAGTTTGCCTTCGCTGAGAATTCCTTCGAGTGCCACCTCGATGCCTGGCAGATAATCCTCCACCAGTATCCCGGCTGTCTCGTTCGTGAATCCTTCTGAGACCAGGATTTGTCGGGTTCGCTCGAACGCTATGGTGAACTCGTCGGGGTCGTTGGCACGAATCACCCCCCGGCTTCCGGACAGGAGATTCGGCTTCACCACGCACGGATACCGGACATCCAACGCGATGGTCGCAGGATCTGCATCGAGATCGTGTCGCCAGGCCAGTGGGGCTGGAACACCGTGTTCGTGAAGGCGCTGACGCATGACCCACTTGTCCCGAGCTGCCAGGGCAGCTTCTGGATCATTGCTCGGCAGGTTCAGCCGATGAGCGACTTTCGAGGCGAGCAAGGTCGCACTATCGTCGAGGGAAATCACCGCATTGACCGGATCGCTGCCGAGCCTGTCCATGAGTTTCTTCTCGGCTTGCTCTGGTTTCCGGAACTCGACGCCATTGTTGATTCCCCATTCGCTGGCCAGCGCATCCGGGACATCGACAACCTGAATAACGTCCAGCCCGAGTCGCTCCCCAGCTTTCAGAAATGCGGCGTTCCGGTAGCTCTGCGGAGAGAGCAGCATCAGGACACGTTTCTGATCGTTCGATGACATGATCGCATCTACTCTCAATCGAAAATTGCTGGTCTGCTGAGTGAAACCGGGTTGCGTTGCGATCGTTTCTCTTCGATTCTATCAACGGCTAGCGCCTGTGAATTGTTCCGGGGCGAATTCGTTGACAGTCCGGCGGATCTGTGAACAATTGGCAGTCAGGAACAACAAACGTTTCAGCTACGGATTCGGGCGCTATTCGCGGGAATACGCCGATCCGAAAGGAGCAGAACACTTGGTCGCGAATGCATTCCAGTCACTCGAGTGGAGACTGGTTGGTCCACACCGTGCCGGGCGAACAGTCGCTGTGGCCGGTCATCCAACCGAACTTGGAACCTTCTATTTCGGCGCCTGTGCCGGCGGCGTCTGGAAAACCACGAACGCTGGCTCTCACTGGGAGAATGTTACCGACGGGTTCTTCAAGACATCGGCCGTCGGTGCGCTCGCAGTTTCGCACTCGGATCCGAACGTCATCTATGCCGGAACTGGCGAGACGGCGATCCGCAGTAACATCTCTCACGGTGATGGTGTCTACAAATCGACCGACGGAGGCCGAACCTGGTCAAACGTCGGCCTCGCAGCAACCCGTCACATCGGCGAGATCCAGATTCATCCGGCGAACCCGGATGTGGTCTTCGTCTCGGCACTCGGCCACGCCTGGGGCCAGAACGAGGACCGTGGTGTCTATCGGACGCTCGACGGAGGCAAGACCTGGGAGCACGTTCTCTACAAGAGCGACAAAGCCGGAGCTATCGACATCTCGATGGACCCGAGCAACCCGAGGGTCGTCTTCGCGACCTTCTGGCAAGGCCAGCGACTGCCGCACGGTGCGGTCAGTGGTGGCGAAGATTCCGGTATGTGGCGCTCGATGGACGGCGGCGACACCTGGATAGACATAACTCGCAACGAAGGCCTGCCCAAGGGAATCTGGGGCAAGTCTGGCGTTGCCGTCTCGGGTGCCAAGGCTGGTCGCGTCTACGCGCAGATCGAAGCCGAGGATGCCGGCGTCTATCGCAGCGATGACTTAGGCGCAACCTGGAGTCGTGAGAACGATGATCTCGATGTAGGACGGCGACCGTGGTACTACATGCACATC
>SLFF01000123.1 GCA_007124395.1 Thermomicrobiaceae bacterium
AGATAGAAGCGTCGAGGATCGAATTCGTTACACCGTCAGGTACTGAACACTGAAGAGTTGATGATTCTCGTCCATCCAGACACCTGCAACGTCGAATCCAGCCGATCTGGCGAGCTCCTCGAACCCGGCCAGACTGTACTTGTGCGAGCGCTCGGTCAGAATGCGCTCGCCAGCCGCGAAGTGAAACAGGCTACGACCGACACGGACTGTCTGATCACGTTGGCTCACGATGAACAACTCGACGCAGTGCCGCTCGTGATTGTAGATGGCATTGTGCTCAAAGTTCGCGAGATCGAAATCGGCATCGAGTTCACGATTGATTCGTGTCAGCATGTTGAGGGTGAATGCCGCGGTAACCCCTCGAGCGTCATTGTAGGCCGCCTCGAGGACGTCGACGTTCTTCTGAAGGTCGACACCGAGCAGGAGTGCCCCATCCTTACCGGCGAGTTCGGCGATGGACGCCAGAAGCTTCCGTGCCGTGTCCGGCTTGAAGTTTCCGATTGTCGATCCGGGGAAGTAGACCACGTTCCGCCTGACGGGCAGGTCTATTTCGGGCAACTCGACGTGTGATGTGAAGTCGGTCGCGATCGGAAAGATCCTCAAGCCGGGGTATTCATTTCCCAGGATCTCGGCAGAGGCGTGCAGGTGCTCTTCGGAGATATCGATCGGCACATAGCCGGCCGGTTCCGAAAGATGATCGAGCAGGACACGCGTCTTGGCGCTGTTGCCACTTCCGTACTCGATCAGGAGACAGCCCGGTCCGATCTGCCGGGCCATCTCCGCTCCGTGTTCCCGCATGATCGCGGTTTCCGTGCGGCTCGGGTAATACTCGTCTAGCTCTGTGATCTGATCGAAGAGTTGCGAGCCATACTCATCATAGAGATGCTTGGCCGGTGTCACCTTTTGTGGCTGACAGAGTCCGATCAGCACATCCAGTCGAAACGTATCGCTCGACGACCTGTTCTCCACCTGTGCGATTGTGCGGGTCATGTTCAAAACCACGTTAGACCTCTCGTGCAAGCCGGATCCCGCTGAATTGCCAGCAAGCATCTGACGGGAAGAAATTCCGATACGTCGGTCGAATATGATCGCGTGGCGTCGCGAAGGAACCACCGCGCAACACATACTGGTTGCTCATGAACTTCCCGTTGTACTCGCCCAGCGCGCCTTCGATTGGATAGTATCCGGGATACGGAGCGTAGGAACTCCGGGTCCACTCCCAGAGATCACCAAACATCTGGCTGAGCTGACCATTCGGTTCATGCGTTGCCGGAATCGGATGGTAGTATCCGTCTTCGACGAAGTTTCCTTCGATCTCCACGTCCCGGGCCGCCAGTTCCCACTCGAACTCGGTTGGCAATCGAGCCCCGGCCCAGCGAGCAAATGCATCGGCTTCGAAATAGTTGACGTGACAGACTGGTTCGTTCTCTTCGACTGGTCGCATCCCGGCGAGAGTCATCAGCATCCACTTACCATCATGATTCTCCCAGTAGAATGGCGCCTCCCAGCCTTCGTTCTCGACCTTTGCCCATCCTTCGGAAAGCCAGAGATCCGGTCGCTCGTAGCCGCCATCCTGCATGAACTCGAGAAACTCGCCACAGGTCACCAGCCGTGAGGCAAGCTCGAACGACTCGATGAACTGACGATGCTGCGGGCCTTCATTGTCGAAACTGAACCCGTCCCCGTCGTGGCCGAACCAGTAGACCCCTTCGTCGAACGCTTTCCAGGTCAATGGCGCTGTACCCGAAACGCCGGGGTCCTTCCGGTCCCGATAGACCGGCCGCAGCGGATTTTCGGTTAGCACATGCTTGATATCCATCTGAATCAGTTCCTGATGCTGTTGTTCATGATTCAGACCGATCTCGAGCAGCGGCGCAATACCCGCACGCATCTCCATGTCGGCAGATTCGAGCAGTTCGATCATGTGCCGATCGACATAGGCCCGGTACTTGAAGGTGTTCTCAACGGTCGGTCGAGAGACTAGCCCTCGCTTCGGCCGGCAATGACGCTCACCCGCGGCGACGTAGTATGAATTGAAGAGGTAAGCGAAATCCGGGTGGTATGTCTCGTAGTCTGGCCGGAACTCCTTGAGGATGAAAGTCTCGAAGAACCAGCTCATGTGCGCCAGATGCCACTTGGTGGGACTGACGTCCGGCATCGTCTGAATCACGTAATCTTCCGGAACCAGTGTTTCACAGAGCTTCTCGCTGAATGAGCGAACCCGCTGGTACCGTTCGGCCATCGCGGCTGAATCCGGAATCTCTCTGCTCAGTCCGATAGCTGTTGCTGGATGCTGTTTCGTGGTTGCCATCTGTCATCGACTCCTTCGTGTTGCAATCAGTTGCAGGCTGCGCCTGTGCAAGGGACGGATCTACGTCTGAAGAGTGCTGAACGCATTCCTCATTCCTCGACATTAGCCGATCACGGTGCCGACCTCAGTAGCCCCGATTACAATGGGTTCAATGCGGTCGCCATTCGAAGCGCTGAAGACTGGGCCCGACTAACACCGTTCTTCAAGACGCGCTGCTGCCGACCGCGGCCATTTATTCTCGTCTCGCCAGGAGAAGCCAGAGGGGAAAGATCAATGACAACGATTATCAAAGATGGCTACGTACTCGGACCAGATAGCGACGAGCTCGTCCAGGCGGACGTGCTGATCGAGAACGACCGCATTTCCGCGGTTGGCGCCGGTCTGGAGTACCCGGCTGACGCAGACGTTGTGCTGGCCTCAGGCAAGATCGTGCTCCCCGGGCTGATAAACGCCCACACCCACGGGCCCAACAATCTCACCAAAGGATGCGGGGACAACTGGACGCTAGAGGATCAGCTCAATCATTCGCCTGCCCTGTCGAGTGGCCGAACGCCACAGGATCGTTACGTCTCGGCCGCCATCGGCGCCGTGGAGATGCTCAAGAGCGGCTGCACTGCTGCCTATGATCTGTTCATGACGCTCCCGGCA
>SLFF01000087.1 GCA_007124395.1 Thermomicrobiaceae bacterium
ATGAACTCCTCGAGTTCATCGATTCCGGCCGTATGCGGATCATCCCGGAAAGCCGTCGCAACGAAGTGCGCTCGTTTGTCGCCCAGGGACTGGACGACCTGAGTGTTTCACGATCACGAGAACGTGCCAGAGGATGGGGTGTCCCGGTTCCTGGCGATCCGGATCAGGTGATGTATGTCTGGGTCGATGCACTGGCCAACTACATCACTGCGCTCGGATACGGTCAGGATGATGAGCTCTACGACAAGTTCTGGGTCAACAGCCCGGATCGCGTTCATTGTATCGGCAAGGGCATTCTCCGGTTCCACGCGGTCTACTGGCCGGCAATGCTGCTCTCAGCCGGAGAACCGCTGCCAACCACGGTCTTTGTGCATGGCTACCTGACGATCGCTGGCGGAAAGATCAGCAAATCGCTGGGCAACACCGTCGATCCGGTCGAGTTGTGTGCCAGCTACGGAGCCGACGCGGTTCGCTACTGGCTCCTTCGAGAGGTCCCGGCTACACTCGATGCCGATTACACCAACGACAAGCTGGAACGGCGCTACAACGCCGATCTGGCCAATGATCTCGGCAACCTGCTCAATAGAACGATCAGTATGGTGGGTCGCTATCGCAAGGGTATGGTGCCGGCTGTCAACACGGTGCTGGACGAGAGCAGGGATCTCAAGGCGATCGCCGAGGCCCTGCCCGATCAGCTCCACGAGGCGATGGGCAAGAACTACGACCCCCAGGCCGCGTTGGCAGCGATCAACCAGCTCGTGGTTCGCGCCAACCGGTACGTCGAAGAGATGGCTCCGTGGGCGGTCTCGAAAGAAGAGCGCAAAGGTGATGAATCCGCCACGGCAAAGCTGGATGAGACGCTGTCCCACCTTGTCGAATCATTGCGGATTACGTGTCACGCGATCCGACCGTTCCTGCCAGCCGCATCTCACCGAATGTCGGAGCAGCTCGGGTTCGAGTTGATCGATAATGGCTGGACTAATGCGCTGCAGTGGGGTGCCGAACCTCGCGTGAAACGTGTCGAGAAAGCCAAGCCGATCTTCCCGCGAATCGAGACCGAGGCAGCGGTCGCTGAATAGTCAGCACGCCTGTCGAGTCTCAGGGAACCACCAATACCAGTAACTCCGGTCTCCAGATGCCGAGGGTTACTGGTATTGCTCTGTCTAGCGGCTTTCCCGCGCCCTGGAGAGCACCCCGCGGTACAACACCAGGGTGATTACCAGCGCGGCAGTGGCGAGACCGGCGAGGCCTCCGATCGTCCATGCCGGACCGATCCAGGAACTCATTGTCCCAGTCAGCAGGATGCCGATCGGGCCAGTACCGATAGCCATAGCCAGCACACCCATCGCCCTCGCACGCATCTCGGGATCGACGGAACTGGCGATGAGGACCGGCTGCATCGCCCCGAATGCTCCCGCGCAGGCACCGATGGTCAGCTGAAGGACGAGCGACAGTGGGAAGCTGGTGGACATAGCCAGTCCGACGAGACCGATCGAAGCGAGCGTTGCGCCACCGGCAAAGTATCGCAAGGCGGTGGATGGTCGACTCCTGAATGTCAAATACCCCGCAACCAGCGCCGATCCGACTCCCGCCGCTCCCGAGAGCATTCCCATTCGGCCGGGCCCGACCTCGAGAATATCACCAGCAACCAGCGCAATCAGATGCTGATAGGGAAAGACGAGCAAGTTCATGATTACCGTTATGATCAGGACTACTCGGATGACTGGCACTTCCATCGCGGCAACCCAACCGCTCCGAATCAGCTGCAACATGGGGATCGTCGACGCCACGACGGTTCGTCGCAACGTGCCGCTACGATGGAGATACATCAACGCAACGATTCCGAGCCCGAACATCGCGGTCAGAAACGCGTAGGCTGCCGGGGCGCCACCAACACCGAGCAGAACGCCCGCCACTACCGGAGAAACGATCTTTCCGCCCTGAAGCGAGAGCGCCTCGAGCGACATCGCGCTGCCAGTGTTCTCAGGCCGGTTGAGTTCGGTAATGAGCGCCCGTCTTGCGGCGAAATCCGCAGCCCAGGCACAGCCAATGATCGTCGAAAGTACGCAGACGACCCAGAGAATCTCTAATCCGGCCAGAAACAGGAGACAGAAGCCGAGCGAAGCCAGCATCCCCGCGACCTGAATCACCCCCAGCACGGCGAGTCGCGGAAAGCGATCGGCCAGGGTCCCAAAGATGAGACCGAGAATGAGCATCGGCAACGTGCGGAAGAACGCCACCAGGCCGACGGCAGCGGCAGAACCGGTGAAGGACAGCACGACCCAACCGGTAATGGTGATCTCCATCCAGTGAGCCTGGTAGTAGAGAAGACCTGTATACCAGAGTCGCCGGTACCCATCGGCAAAGAGTACATCTGGAAGCAGACGAGACAGCCATCCCGCCGCTCCGCCGGTATGGCCTCCACCCGGTTTCATAGATATGCAATCCGATCAGCCAGTGTCCCGCGCTCGTAATAATCGAGCGCCTTGTCCCATCGCCGACTACTCACCTGACGGCATCATGCTGGTTGAGACAGTCCCGCGCGTCCGCCATCGTCCCTCATTCACCATGGTGAGAAACATCTCGATCGCCTGATTGAACATCGCTGGCTCTTCCAGATTGATCGTGTGGCCGCTCTGCGGCAGGATAATCAGGCCGGAGGTGGGAATCTTCCGGCGCATGAAGATGGCCGGCTCAACACATGGTTCATCTTCATCCCCGATGATGATCATTGTCGGGACGGTCAGGCTGGTCAACTGCTCTTCCAGCGAGAAGATCGTCGGCCGCTTCAACTGGACTTCCTGCATCATATTGGCGGAACCGATTGCCGAATGCTCAGCCAGCTGCTCCCGGAACAGCTCCCAGCCTGTTGGATCCTTCTCCAGGAATGGCGTCCGGGTTGGCGCATAGGCATAGATCTCCGCGAACTCCGGCATCGTGCGTGCCGA
>SLFF01000057.1 GCA_007124395.1 Thermomicrobiaceae bacterium
ATGCTTCGCGGGTCAGGTTGGCAACGTCCACCACTGCCAGGGTTTGCGGCGAATAGGAGCCGTGTTCGATCACCACCTCGATAGCGCGCCGTCCAGCCGAAATCGTCTGCGGATCGGGCGATTCCCGCAGGATCTCGACGGCTGCATGGTGGATGGTGTCGACATGAGTTTGCAGATCGATACCGAGACGCTTGAGCATCAGGATCTCCGCCGTATGTGCCGTGCGTCAGTTGGTCGATCAGGTGGAACCAACGACGCTGATGGATCGGTCGAACGCGCCGGCCCCGGGCGCGAAGGGGTCTGGAAACGCCGTCCAGGTGCCCGTATCTGTCCAGACGGTGTCTACCAATTCTACCGGGACCCTCGTTCACCGCTAGTCGGCAAGTCTGACGCAATAGTACCGGATTGCCCGGGTAGATTGGTTTGAACTGAGGCGAAGGTACCGGGTGAACTGGCAAATCTGAGTAAATCATGGCGATTCGCGGAAATGGCGGAACCATTCCAGTACATCTGCGTTCTATATGCATGAGCGAGTAAGGGCACAATTCTCGCTGTCACGCCACGCATGATATGTGAATATAAACACAAGTGGATGTCTTGCCACCGCTAGCCTGTCATGCGGTGTTTCGCGAGGGGGATACCCAGATGGCCATCCTTGATCTTGCTCCCCAGCTTCCTGCCGCCATAATGCCGGTGCCTTTGCCCGCAACCTGTTCCCCCGACCTTATCAGCCTCGATGTGTCACTTTCAGTTGACATCTCCAGAATGGAACCAATCTGGACCGAGGAGGCCGAGATCGTCGATCGCGCCAAACTCGATATCCGGGAATTTGCTCCTCTCTATGAAAGGAATGTCGATCGGATCTATCGGTACATCTACCGGCGAGTGGGTGACCATCAAGCCGCCGAAGATCTGACCGCCCAGACCTTCCAGCAAGCAATTGCCGCGCTGCCAGGCTACGAGTGGCGTGGGGTGCCGTTCAGCGCCTGGCTCTACCGGATTTCTGGAAATCTGATCATCCGATACCGGCGGGTGCACAACCGCGAAGTAACGATGGAGCACGTCGAGAGAATCGTTGATGAACGCGGCGCGTTCGATGATCCGCTCGATGCAATCCTCCAGAAATCGCGTCGTGACCTGCTCTACAAGGCGATGGAGTGTCTGAGCGAGGATCAGCGCCGGGCGTTGATCCTGAAATATTCGCACGGGCTGACGAACCGTGAGGTTGGTGAGCGAATGAACCGCACAGAAGGTGGGGTTAAACAGCTAGTTCACCGGGCGATGATCGTTCTCAGACAGACGATCGGCGAACGGGAAGCCGAATGTCTTCATTCCGGGGGCTAGACACCATCTGAACTCTGATCGGGTGGCGCCACCTCGCTGAGCCGTCTGATCAGAAACCGCTGCTCGGTCTCATTTCGGGTCCGGGCGATTGCCCGCTGGTACGCATCAGCTGCCGCGGCGTTGTCGCCTCGACGGCGGAGCAAGTCAGCACGGGCGGCATCTAGCAGGTGATACTGACTCAGCAGAGGATCGCTGGCGAGTGCGTCGATCATTGCCAGTCCTCCGCTCAGGTCGCCGGCCAGCGCCACGGCGATCGCCCGATTCAGCTCCACCACCGGAGAGGGAGTAACCTGCCCCAGAAGCCCGTACAGTCGGACGATGTGCTCCCAGTCGGTATCCTCGCAGGAATCTGCCTCCGCGTGTAGCGCCGCGATAGCCCCCTGGAGACCATATTGCCCGATCCGGCCGGTTCGCAGCACCCGCCGCATCAGCCAGATCCCCTCGTTGATCCTGTCCGGATCCCAGCGAGTTCTGTCCTGCTCTTCGAGGGGGACTAGCGCTCCGTCGGCATCGATTCGGGCTGCGCTCCGGGCATGAATCAGAAGCATTAACCCCAGCAGACCGAGCACTTCGGGATCGTCCGGGATCAGCTCGGCAAGCATTCGTCCCAGGCGGATCGCCTCGTCACAGAGCTGATGACGCAGCAGGTTTTCGCCTTCGGTTGCCGTGTGACCCTCATTGAACACGAGATAGATCACCTGCAGAACGCCATCCAGACGATCCTCGAGCTCATCGGCTTCTGGCACCACGAACGGTATGTTGGCCGCGCTGATCTTTCGTTTCGCCCGGGTGAGACGCTGGGCCATGGTCGATTCCGGGACCACGAATGCGCGGGCGATCTCGCGGGTGCTCAGCGCGCAGAGCGTCCGTAGCGCCAGCGCAACCTGCGCGTGCTGATTGATCGACGGGTGACAGCAGGTGAAGATCAGCCGCAACCGCTCGTCCGGGATCGACACATCATCACTGGTCACGATCTCTTCCGGGTTCCGGCTGTACTGATCTGTATCCTGCGTCGGATCAGCCAGAATCTGTCGATACTTCTGCTGGCGATTCTGTTCCCTCCGGAGGCGATCGATCGCGATCCGGCGGGCAACAGTCACCAGCCAGCCGGCCGGATTGTCAGGGATGCCTCCGGTTGCCCAGTTCTCGGCCGCCCGTGCCAGCGCATCGGCCAGCGATTCCTCCGCGAGATCGAAATCGCCGAACTGTTTGATCAGGATTGCTAGCATGCGTCCGTAGTCGTCGTGCATCACGCTGGCGATTGGGTCCCTGGTCTGGCCGGTGGATGGATTCATGAGTTACCTCTTCGTGGCTACATGTCGATCGCAGGCCAGACGACGACCGGGTTCTCCTCGAAGCTTGCCAGTCGTTTCGCCCAGCCCAGCGCGTCGTCGAGGTTCTCGACGTCGATCAGGTAGAAGCCGCCGACCTGTTCCTTGCTCTCGATGTACGGGCCATCGGTCAGCAGTGGTTTGCCCTGCTCCAGGCGGATCGTTGTGGTTGTTGCCGATGGTTGTAGTGCTTCCGCAGCGATGAAGGCGCCGGCCTTCTGGAGATCGCTGGTGAAGGATTCATGCTCGTTCATGATCGGTTCCAGCTCC
>SLFF01000322.1 GCA_007124395.1 Thermomicrobiaceae bacterium
CTACGTGGCTGATCCAAACCCGCTCTAGGCTGACACTGCGGGCATTCTGTCTGCTAGTATCGGGCAGAAACACCATCGCTCAGCCGTTTTGAGTATTGTCGATCTGATTATCACTGATTCATGAGAGGACCACCAGATGACGGGACTGCCTGACATTTTCAAGGCGTACGATATCCGTGGGGTCTACCCGAACGAGCTCGACCCGGAAATCGCCTACAAGATCGGCCGTGCGCTGGTCGTCTATCTCGATGCCCAGGAGATCGTGGTCGGTCGGGATATGCGTGTATCGTCCCCTTCGCTCTCCAGCGCACTGATCGACGGAATTATGGATCAGGGGGCCGACGTCTGCGACGTCGGGCTAATCAGCACCGACGGGCTCTACTTCGCCGTCGGCAAGTACGGCTTCGATGGCGGGGTTATGGTGACCGCCTCCCACAATCCTCCGGAGTACAACGGGTTCAAGATCTGTCGCTCTGAAGCCCGGGCCCTCAGTATGGACGAGGGCATCGGCGAGATCCGCGACCTCGTCGCTCGGGACTCCTTCACCGAGCCATCGGTCAAGGGCGCGATTCACGAACGCGATGTGTTGAGCGCATTTGCGAAGCATGTGGTCTCGCTGATCGATACCAGCACCATCCGCCCGATGAAGATCGCAATCGACGCCGGCAACGGAATGGGCGGCAAGATCGTGCCCGCCGTCTTCGAATCACTGCCGATCGAGATCGTCCCGCTGTTCTTCGAGCTCGACGGTCGATTCCCGAACCATCTCGCCAACCCGATCGAGCCAGAAAACGTAGAAGATCTCCGCAAAGCGATCGCCGAGCACAAGACCGACTTCGGTATCGCCTTCGATGGAGACGCCGACCGGATGTTCATCCTCGATGAGAACGGGGAGTTCGTTGGCGGCGACATGATCACCGCGCTGGTCGGCAAAGCGATGCTGGACAAGCATCCGGGATCGACGATCGTCTACAACCTGATCTGCTCCCGGGCCGTGCCGGAAACGATCGAGCGAGAAGGGGGCAAGAGCATCATCTCCCGCGTCGGGCACTCCTACATCAAGGCGACGATGCGACAGCACGATGCGGTGTTCGGTGGCGAACACTCCGGGCACTTCTACTTCCGGGATAACTGGTACGCAGACTCCGGAATCATCGCCGCACTGACGGTGATCGAACTGCTGTCGAAGGAGCAAGGAACTTTCTCCAGCGTGCTCAGTCCGCTCGATCCTTACGTTCGCTCCGGTGAGATCAACACAGAAGTCAGCGATCAGGCGGCGGTTCTCAAAGCGATCGAGCATCACTTCGCCGATGCCGACATAAGCCACCTCGACGGCCTGACCGTCAGCTACGATAACTGGTGGTTCAACGTCCGAGGGTCGAACACCCAGCCGCTTCTCCGACTCAACGTCGAAGCTGCTAACCACGAATTGCTCAAGGAGAAGACCGACGAAGCGCTATCGATCATCAAGGGAACTCATTGAACGTGAACGATCAGCCGGAACACTCGCTACAACTCAATCCTGGCGATGACGTTCAGATCGTCAAACTCGGTCCTGACGGAAACGAAGCAGCGTCCTACCCGGGGACGCTGCTGCACGGCCCTCCCGGCTGGATCGTAGCTAAAGCGACGTGGACGTTCCGACGCATGGATCTCGGCTACATGATCTTCGAGCCCGGCGATTACCTGTTCGAGTATTTTGCCACCACCGAACCATTCAATGCCTTTGTGTTGTTCTCGCCCGACGATCAGTTCAAAGGCTGGTACTGCAACATCACCCATCCCACGACCGTCAGCACGGACACCATCTACTGGCACGACCTCTACATCGATGTCGTCCAGAAACAGGATGGTTCGATACTGATCCTGGACGAGGAGGAACTGGCCGACTCCGGTTTGTTCACCGAAAATCCGGATCTGCACCAGATGATCGTTGAGGCGCGCGATGCGGTGGTCGAAAAGATGCGAAACGAGGCATATCCGTTCTCCGACGTGGGGATCACGTTCGGATAGATCGCCTCGAGTTCCCCGGACGATCTGATGCCCCGGGGAGGAACAGGAAGACCTCGGCGTGAGCGAATTCGATCTCAGCCTGGCCCTGTTTGGCGGCATCGCACTGACGCTTGGCTTGCTCTCTCGCTGGCTGAAGCAGACATGGTTCTCTGAGAACATCGCAGCACTACTGGTCGGGATTGCGGTCGGTCCGATCGCGCTCGGATGGATCGACGTCGAAAACTGGGGCAATCAGAACGTCATCATCGAGCGTGTGGCGGAGATTGCGCTGGCGATCGCGCTGATGGAGATCGCACTCAGGCTGCCCAAGCGGGAATTCCTCCACCACCTGAAATCGTATGTCATCCTGCTGGGCGCATTGATGCCTCTCATGTGGCTCAGCACTGCGCTGGTCGTCTGGCTGGTCCTCGATCTGCCGTTCTGGGTGGCCATGTTGCTGGGCGCAGTTCTGACACCAACTGATCCCATCGTCGCCAGTTCAGTGGTGACCGGGCCAATTGCCGAGCGACTGTTGCCAACCCGCCTGCGGGACACACTCTGGGCCGAGTCCGGTGCCAACGATGGCCTTGCCTACCCATTCGTGGTACTCCCGATTCTGGTTCTGGCGTCATCTTTCAGCGATTCAGTGGGCGAATGGATATATCGCGCGCTTCTCTACGAGACGTTCTTCGCCACATTGATCGGGGCGGGGATCGGCTACGGCGCAGCACATCTGCTCATGTGGGCAGAACGTCAGGGTACGATCGAAACAGCCTCGTTCAAGACGTTCACACTGGCTCTATCGATCACCACCCTCGGTGTGACAGCTCTGGCCGGAACCAAGGGACTGCTGGGTGTGTTCGTCGCCGGCGTGATCTTTCACATGGTCGTGGGACAGCATGAAGATGAAGAAGTCGAGCCGATCCAGGGCGCCCTGGATCACTTCTTCACC
>SLFF01000115.1 GCA_007124395.1 Thermomicrobiaceae bacterium
CTGAGGTTGGTGACACCGTGCATGTCGGTGGAAAAGCCCATCTGGACGACGACGTGGATGATCTCGTGCAGGGCGGGCTACCCGATGCCTGCGACAGCGACGAGTTCTGGATGACTGGTCCTCTGCACGAGATCGAGCGGATCTCATAGCCTTCGGTTGGCCTCGATTACTTCTCCACTGATACCAGTCCAGACCGCTCATCCCGTGCGCGTTCGTCCGGATCACGCTTCGCTGGATCGCCATACCCGGCTCCACCGGGGATATGCCATTCGAAACGAGCGTCTGGGTCGTCCAGCATCACCTGTCCGGCGGCGATCTCGTCTGCAGTCAGATGTGTCCCGTTTCGATAGAGTGCCGAGACCGGCCCATCCTCGCCGCCAGACAGGCCGCGTGGCGGAAATTGCAGGCGATCCGGATCGAAAAACAGCGACACCGGCTCCTCGAAACCCGGCAAGCGACTCACCTCGAACTGATGTCCGAACGAGCCCCGCCACTGCCCATCTCCGGCTGAATCGGGACGAAGCGAGCGATTGCGCACCAGTACCGGGGTCCGTAGCTCCAGCACTTCGACCGGTACGTTGCGGGCACTGCTCGGGAAGCAGTTGCGACCGATCCCGTCCCTTCCTTTGCTGGCGCCACGACCGCCGGCCAGGAAGAAGTGCGCGTTGTAGAAGTCGCCGTCCGGCTCCTGCCCGTAGACATGCACGGAGTTCATCAACCCGTTTCCGGCCTGAACGCGATCGGGCATGATCGGCTCCAGTGCGCCGAACAGCAGCGAGTGAATGTGCCAGCCGGTGCGGGTTCGGGAGCCGACCGAGGCCGGTTTCCGGCAGTTGAGAATCGAGCCTTCCGGAGCTGTCGCCGAGATCGGCCGGAAGGCACCCTCATTAGCCGGGACATCCGGCGAGAGCAGGCACTTCAGCGGGTAGACGGTGTGGGCCTGTGTGTAGATCAGCGTCGAGTTGATCCCGCCTCGCGGCTGCTGTGGATCGGAGCCAGTGTAATCGACGGTCAGATCACTACCGGAAATCTCAACCCGGCAGCGTAACGTCAGCGGATCGCCGAGGCCGTCGATCTGGACTTCGTTCTCGTAGACGCCGTCCGGCAGATCGGAGATCGCGTTGCGGATGGCCCGCTCGGAATACGCCTGCACCGTCTCGGCCAGCGCCGAGAGATCCGACATGCCGTACTCGTCCAGAAATGCGGTAATGCGCCGGTTACCCAGCTCGTTGGCCGTCACCTGGGCTTCCACGTCGGTCAGCACCATCTCCGGGGTGCGGACGTTTTCCCGGATGAATGCGAAGACATCTTCGTTCGGCTCACCGGCATCGTAAAGCTTCAGGATCGGGATCTGCAGTCCCTCTTCGTAGAGATCCCTGACGGTTCGCGACGACAGCGAGCCACCGATGCTCGAGGTGTGTGCCACCACGACGGTGAAGGCGACGATCGAGCCGTTCCGGAAGACTGGCGTAACCGTCGCGATATCGTCCAGATGCCCGGCGCAGATCCAGGGATCGTTAGTGATGTAGACATCGCCTGGCTGCATCGTCTCTTTCGGGTACTTTTTGAGGACTTCCCGGGCGACATTCGGCATCACCAGATTGAAGACCGGCATCGAACGGTTGGAGTGCGACAGCGAACTGCCGTTGGCATCCAGAATCTCGCAACCGAAATCCTGTGCCGCACCGATGATCGTCGAGACAGCCGTGCGCAGCACGGTCGTCCACATCTCGTCGGCGATACCGATCAACCGGGACCACATGATCTCCAGGGAGATGGGGTCAAAGTCCTGTCTGGTTTCCGGTCCGGTCATGAGTGCTCCAGTTTCAAGTGATTACCCAACTCCCACCACCACGTTCAGATATTCATCCACTTCTACACGACAGCCCGGCGGCACGACGATGGTCGACTCCGGCTCTTCGATGATGCAGGGGCCGGTTGCTTTCATTCCGGGCGAGAACTGGTAACGATCGTAAACAGGGATCGAGCGGTATCCTGGCTCTGGCTCACGGAAGTAGACTTCTCGTTCGCCCTTCAACGCAGTGCTTATGTCAACATCTTGTGCAGGCTGGCTGGCCAGGTTGAACGGAGCGCCCGGCGCAACAGCGGTCAGGTGCCAGTTGAGAACTTCTACCTTCATGCCTGGTGGAATCCGACCGTAGACCTCCGAATAACTGGCGTGGAACGCTTCGACGATCGCCGGAATACGTGACTCATCCGGGACACCCTCTGACAGTTCGACCCGCAACTCGTGGTACTGGCCAGCAAAGCGCATGTCGGCGGCAATCTGGTAGGCGATGTCACCGCTCAGTCCGTCGGCGGTCGACAATGACTGCTCCGCCTCGCTCTTCATGTCGGCATAGAGCCGGGCCACCTGGGACCAGTCGCACGCATCGAGCAACGTCATGTAGGAACGGGCGAACGGGAGCGCCATCGGTGCGGTCAATGCCCCGATCGCCGAGGCAACCCCTGCCCCCAGCGGTACGATAACCTCACCTATCCCGAGAATCTTCGCCACTGCCACCGCATGCGCCGGCCCGGCTCCCCCGAAGGCGACCATACTGAGGTTCCGGGGATCCCGATTGCGCTCGATGATGTGTCGACGGGCAGCCCCGGCCATGTTCTCGTTGACGATCGAGTGGATACCCCAGGCTGCGTCGATACCGTCGATCCCGAGCGCCTTCGCGTTCTTCTCGGCGATCGCCTGAGCCGCACCGTCCCGATCCAGCGACATCCGGCCGCCCAGGAAATATCCCGGATCGAGGTAGCCGAGGACGACGTTGGCATCGGTGACGGTTGGTTCGCTCCCGCCACGACCGTAGGAGACGGGACCGGGGTCTGATCCGGCCGATCGTGGGCCGACGTTGAGCAAGCCGAGCGTGTTGATCGCGGCGATGCTCCCTCCACCGGCACCGATCTCGATCAGGTCGACCGTCGGCGTCA
>SLFF01000162.1 GCA_007124395.1 Thermomicrobiaceae bacterium
ATGTATAGTGTTCAGGGTTATGGGGGAATTAATGGTAATCGCGATGGCCTACCTGACGATCGAGATGCCGGAGTCTCATTCGCTCAAAGAGAAGCGGTCGACGATTCGACCGATCATCAAGCGGATTCAGAATCGCTTCAACATTTCAGTTGCCGAGATCGACCACCTGGAGAGCTGGCAGGTGGCGGGTGTTGGGCTTGTCTGCGTGTCCAATTCACGGCGTCATGCCGAGGAGATGCTGCAGAAGGCGATCGATTTCGTCGAGGAAAACCTGGATGGGGGGCACCTCGCCGAGGTGGAAACGGATACGCAGACCTTTTGATCTACTCCGGGTCTGGCCGTTCGGCTAGTGCTTCATGCACGAGGGCCTCGGAAGCAACGATCATTTCCTGTCGTAGCCCTTTGCTTGCATCATGGACACGATCGATGATTCGGGCAAAGGGTTCTTCGGAATCAGCCGGTATTGTGCCGGTTTCTTCAACGAGCCGCCGCATGAAGTGTTTTTCGAGTTTACCCCGGACGATCCGGATCGTTTTCTTATCAACCTCATCGGAGGACTGATTGATTGCCTTGCGGATCTCGCTCATCCGCAGAGGTAGCCGGGCTGCGTCGTGAACCTGTTTGCGTCGGTCAATCGCTCGATCGATTTCCTGACTCCATGCTTCGATCAGCCCGAAGGCACTGACTCCGGGCTCGATGCGTGCTGATGCCATTTCCAGCACCTCGTCTGCTGGAACTGATTCAGGGTCATCGAGCGTGAGGATCGGCTGTCTCTCCTGACTGGCAAACCAGCGTGCGGCCGAGGCCAAACGGAGGTAGTACATCTCCATGACGAGGTTTCCGCCTGAGCCGGGCACAGAGATCTGGTCGATGCCCTGCATCTGCTCCATCAGTGGGAATTCGTCGATCGTAGCGAAGAGTGAGGCCGATGGTACGTCCACAAGCTTGAGTTCGTCATCCGGAATCTTTGGGTCATCCCCGGACGTAATCTGGGCGTAGAAGTAGTCGTTCAAAAGGCTGCTGGGGCCGAGAAAGTAACCGGGCAGATAATCGAGCTCAGCTTCCGGGTTCAGGGCGTGTCGATTCTCGAGTTCGGCTCGCGCCAGGCTGTCCGGCAACTCCAGCAGTTCTCGTATCGAATCCGGACTTACCTGAATGCGGCGGAGTCGATCGACGGCGAACTTGGCGTCGACAGCTCGCACAGAAATCCCACCAGCTGGAGTTCGGTCAACGATCAGAAAGTCTGGATTCGGTAGCTTGTGCCGGCCGGCCTGAATTGCGATGTTCGGGTTGTCATCCAGCCTGACGATGGTGGCCGCGCTCGTTTCGACAATTCCGCCGTGACTGTCTGCGCCGTTTCTCAGGTAGTGCCAACAGTGCTCTGACCAGACGTCACCGAATATCCGACTGGCGCCGCCGCGATCACTCCAGGCCATCAGGCGTCGGTCCAGTACTGCTGAGATCAGCGTTCCGCCCGGAAGATGGGGGGAACGGACGTTCCCGGGGATCTGTCTCAGTTCGCGGGTTAATCGATTTGGATTCATTGTCAGTTCCTGGCTGTAAGTTAGGTCATCTGCGTGGGATCAGGTGTCACCGGTCGACGCACTCAGCGACTCGCGACGCTCATCGATTGTCCGCAAGACTCTTCGACGGCGGAGACGGGTCAACGCCAGCTCTCGACGCAGTTTGCTCTCTTCGTGACGCAGATGGCGTCGAAGATCACGTTCGCCGAGTCGAAGCAGACGTCCGAGAGCGCTTTCCTTCAAATGGTTGAGTTCACGCCGCAACTGTTGTTGCTCGAGGCCGAGTTCGGCAATCCGACCACGCATCGCTTCGGACTGGCTGGGAATCTCCGAGTCATCCCGGGACCAGGCAGCCAGAAGTTGCTGCATCCAGGTGAGGTCACGCGCTTCCTTGGCCTGGTTGGCCTGCCGCATGATCTCCTCGCGATGTTCCCGATCTTCGGCGTTTCTGGCGCGATCGGGATGCACGAGCCTGGCCAATGTTCGGTAGAGCCGACGCATCTGAATGTCGTCTGGCATCGGAGATACCGTCTTGGCAACGCGTTGCTGGCTGCGTTCCGATTGTTTGTGTCGCCATTCGGCCCACCAGGCCGCCTCATCGGCACGCTTGTCGTCTGCCTCCTGATCGAGCTCTTCATCCGAAACTGTCCCGCCACTGAACATCATGCGATCAAGGCGAGATTCCAGCCTGGCGATCTCGCTGACCAGCCGCTCGAGATCGTTTCTCAGCGGGGACAGGCGATTGTCGAACTCTTGCTGTAGGCGCTGCTGGTCACGTTGTTCCTCTTGAACGAGACCCTGCAGGGAGGCTGTTGTTGCGAGGCGTCGACGAAGTTCTAATTCGAGTTGAACACGTTCGAGTTCTTCAAACCGGGCAGGAAGCACGAGTACTCCGATGGCGTGATTGAACTGACCACTAAAACATCCCGACAATTGTACCCATCGGACAATCAGTGAACCAATCGATTTGGCATCGCGTTTTGAACTTCTTGACGTTTGGCTGATTCATCGATAAAAGTGGAAGGAAATTCGTGCGCCAGAATCGATGCACTCGGCGATGAAAGGAACCACCCGTGATCCGGAATCCCTGGCAAGAAGTCGTTTCGTCGCTCGAAGCCGAAGACGTTCGCTACGTCTTTGGAATGCCCGGAAACGCCAAACACTTCTATGATCAACTTTACGACTCCAACTCCATTCGGGCCGTTCTGGTGCGACACGAGACGTCCGGCGCGTTTATGGCAATGGCTTATGCAAGAGTGTCCGGCAAGGTAGGGGTTTGCTACGGGTGCCCGGGTCCGGGTGTGGCCAATCTGGTGCCGGGAATACTGGAAGCGTATTCGGGATGTATGCCGGTGCTGGCGCTCTCGGTTCGGGCAAGTACACAGAGTGAGGGTATGGGGGCCTTCCAGGAGAC
>SLFF01000283.1 GCA_007124395.1 Thermomicrobiaceae bacterium
GTGCGCTGCGAAGCTCCACCATCGGCCGTGGTCCGTCAGGCGGAGCGGATTAGCGAAACCGTCGGGGCTAAAGCGGAATCGGTTCGAACCGAAGAATCGACGGATGCCTCGCTGGCTCACTGGCGCTCGATCTGTCTGATAATGGATCAGCGGGGTGGGTCCGATCAGATCGCCTGGCGGATTGGCCAGACTGCGTCCCGAATGATCGATGCCGGTGACAGTTTCGCCGAGCTGAACGATCTCGCAGGAGCGCTGTCGCTGGCGTTCGACTATGGAAGTGGCCTGATCTACGCCCGGATCCCCGGAGATTCTCTACCGGCTGGATCGTTCGATCAGGTGCATAGCGTTATCCAGACCGCTGGAGACCATGCATCACTGCTGACGGCACCAGTCGAGATCAAGAGCCAGATCGACGTATTCGGTGGCGAGCGTGCCGGATTCAGCATGGCTCAGGCTTTGAAGCAGACGTTCGATCCGGCAAGCACGCTCAACCCGGGTCGATCACTCGGTCGACTCTGATCACTCAACGCAACATTGACTAGAGAACGAGCAGGAACACCAATGACTGATGCGCAGAATCGATCGTTCAGCGAACCCGACATTCCGGATTTTGATGTTATCCGGTCGTGCGTTCATTGCGGCTTCTGCCTGCCAACGTGCCCGACTTACGTGCTGACCGGCAAGGAGCGTTCATCGCCACGAGGCCGAATCTGGATGATGAAGTCCGTGACCGAGGGTCGGATGGACATGATGGATCCGATCTTCGAGGATGAAATGTCGTTCTGTCTGAACTGCCGTGCCTGCGAGGCGGTCTGTCCGTCCGGCGTGGAGTATGGCCAGATTCTGGAAGCATCCCGGGCTCAGCTGGAACGGGCGCACAACGGTGGATCGGTTCCAGCAAAGGCGGTAAAGGGCCTGACCTATGGCTTTCTCTTCAAGGATATGCGCCGATTGCGGGCGGCAAGTCAGGGGCTAAAGCTCTATCAGAAGTCCGGCCTGCAGAGCGCGGTTCGAAAGTCTGGCATTCTCGATCTGATTGGTCTTGCGGAGTCTGAGCAGATGCTGCCGAAGCTGAGCGACGAGTTTCTGGCGCCTCAGGGCCAGACCTGGCCGGCAATCGGTCAGGCGCGAGGCCGGGTGGCGCTGTTTACCGGCTGTATCATGTCCACTGCTTACGCCGATGTTCATCAGTCGACTATCCGGGTATTGAATCGCAATGGCTACGACGTGACAGCGGTTAACGAACAGGCCTGCTGTGGCGCATTGCACGTGCATGGTGGCGACATGGACGGCGGCCGGGAGTTGGCGCGGCGGAACATCGATGCGTTCGAGCTCGATCGATTCGATGCGATTATCATCAACGCGGCTGGATGTGGTGCGGCGCTGAAGGAATACGGCCATCTGCTACATGAGAATTCCGACTACGCCGAGCGAGCCGAGGCGTTCTCGAACCATGTCAAGGATGTCACCGAGTTCCTGGCCGACGCAGGACTCACCACCCAGCCCGGGCCGTTGCCGGTTCGTGTCACCTATCAGGAGCCGTGTCATCTGGTTCACGCTCAGCGGATCGCGACCCAGCCGCGCCAGTTGCTGGATGCAATTCCGGAACTCGAATTGGTCGAGATGCCGGAATCATCGCTCTGTTGTGGAAGTGCCGGTGTCTACAACCTGACACAGCCTGAGGCTGCCCGTGAACTGGGAGACCGCAAGGTCGACAATGCTCTATCGGTCGAACCGGAGATCATTGTTTCGGCCAATCCGGGTTGCATGCTGCAGCTTCAGGGGATTCTTCGATCGCGGGGAGTCGAGGTCGAGGTCGTGCATATCGTCGAGCTTCTCGATCGTGCATACCGCAATCGAGTCCCGGGCCGGGTAACGCTGAACAATGCGGCCGACTGAGGCCGTGTCGCCGGTCAGGGAGAATTCCCGTCAGTCACCCTCGTGATCACTGGTAGACTTTCGGCGCGGAACCGTGTCGACGGTTAGCTTGTGCTGCTCAAAGGGAGTGTGAATCCGAATGGTTCGTCGTCTTTTCCTGGTCTGTCTTTTCCTGCTAGCGCTGACGCCTGCCGCTGGGCTTGCGCAGGACGAACCTGATACTGATGATGCTGAGTCAAATGGCGAGACTGGCCGGGTTTACGGTGAGGTCGTCAATGGCACTGAGGATGGCGGCGACGTCGAGGGCCTCGAGGTGGTGTTGACACGTTTCCAGCAGATGGATGCGGTCGATACCTTCGCCACCACGGTTGAAGAGGATGGGTCGTTCGAGTTCACCGGCCTGCCTGCCCTTTCCAACGAAGCCTATCTGGCTCAGGTCACCTACGAGGGAATCGAGTTCACCAGCGGGATGATCCTGCTCAACCAGGAACCCGACGCTGAGCGGACTATTGAGATATTCGAGCAGACCGATGACTCGTCGGTGCTGCAGATCCTCTCTCGGGGTATTGTCATCGCCAATGCCAATAGCGATTCAGGCATGGTGGAGATTCTCGAGATCATTGCCCTGGAGAACGACAGCGACCGCGTCTACACCGGCGATGAAAACGGCCAGGTGCTTCGTCTGGCGATGCCAGAGAACGCAACCGAGATCTCGCCGCAGCCCGGGTTCGACTACGGGCAGCTGACGTTTGACGAGGATCGCACCAATGTACTGGTATCGAACGGACCAGTGCAGCCCGGAAGTCACAACCCGATGATCAGTTACCAGATCCCCTATGAGGGGACGAGCGCACGGTTGTCCGTGGGTACGGCAATGCCGACGGCAACGCTCCGTGTTCTGGTTCAGGAAGATACATTCGATATCAGCTCCAACGTTCTGGAACCAGCCGGAGTTCAGCAGGTCGGAAGCGATAACTATGAGGTGCTGGCCATCGACTCTCCGGTCATCGGCGACTCGTTCGCTGTGGAGATATCGAGCCTGCCCCGTGAGA
>SLFF01000325.1 GCA_007124395.1 Thermomicrobiaceae bacterium
ATCGTACTCCTGTGGCGAAGTATCGACTCCAGCCTCATTGGCGGCCTGCGCTCCGAGGCGCTCGAAGAGCACCCGCCACGCCGCCGGGTTATCTGGATGCCACTCGATAATCGCCCGCTCCAGAAACTGGACATGAGTTCCGTCATGCTCGAACTCGGCGCTGATCGGATACCCGAAGATCCGCAGCGCGCCATTGTTCTCCCAGTAGTCCAGGAAGCCGTGCTGCATATTCTGGCCAGTCGGCTCGAAGTACCGGCCGGAATCAGCTTCGCTTTGCTCCTGGAAGGCATCGTGATCGCTCAGATCACGGCTATCCCGAGCTTCCGCGCCAAGCCGACGGAGCAGCACCTGGTACTCGGCCGGGTTATCCGGGTGATACTCCAGCACGTGTCGCTCGAAATACTGGACGGTCATCCCGTCCTCTTCGATTTCCGGCGTCATCGGATAGCCAAAGGTCTGGATACCTCCATATTCACGCCAGAAATCGAGGAAGTCGCCACCCAGATAGTGGCCTGTCACCTCGAAATAGACCTCATCCGGTCCGTAATCATCGCTTGCATCTGCCGATGCTGCCGGAACCGCAAGCAAGGCAGCAAGTGCGGCAAGCGCAATAACAATCGTGCGCCTCATGAGAACCCTCCCTGTCGAAATGGTTCGTCGAATCTCCACTGTCGCGCAACGACAGGTCAGAATTGCCAGATAAACTCGTTACGGTACGAGCAGGCAACCCTGCTATCTACACTCTCTGACGTATGGAACGCCTGTTATGTTACATCGGAAAATCCATACCAGCAGAACATAACGAAACAGACGGGGTGACTAGTCACCCCGTCTGTCGTTCGGTCATTCGATTCAGATCGTCGGAATCATCAGGTTCCGGGAGCGCGCCCGTGGATGTAGATCGTGGTTCCGATTCCGGCAAAGTCATAGATCCAGGCGGCATCTGCCGGAGCCAGGTTCACACATCCCGCACTCTGCACCCGCCCGAACTGGGCGTGCCAGTAGGTTCCGTGAATCGCGTAACCTCGATCGTAGTAGAGCACATGCGGCACGTTCGGCAGATTGTAGGAGCCACGGTCTGGTGTCCAGCCGCGCATATCGTCGTAGCGAAGTTTTCGATAGACCTGGAACGTTCCGGGAAGTGTCGGTGTCAGCGGGCGGCCAGTGGCCACGATAGCCGAGTAGACCATCTGATTGCCCTGCCAGGCCCGGAGTTGCTGGTTGGTGAGATCGACTTCGATCCATCGATTCAGATGGCTCGGTGATCCTGGTGGCGGCGATGTCCGCGGGGCCGGGCCGTGCAGCACACGCCAGAGGTTGGGATGATACTCCGGAACTCTGGTGTCGTGGCCATGCCGGGCCGTGTTGACGCCATCTTTTTGAGCCGCTTCGGCGCCCAGTCGCTCCTGCAGAACGCGCCAGTCGGCCGGGTTATTCGGGTGATATTCGAAGATGGCGCGCTCGAAATACTGCACCACCATCCCGTTATCTTTCTGGAACTCTTCACTCAGCGGGAACCCGAAGACACCCAGACCACCACGGTTCTGCCAGTAGGTCCGGAATCCGTGAGAGAGATTGTGCCCGGTCTGTTCGAAGTACCGGCTGCCGCTCGCCTGATTGGCGCGCTGGAACGCCGGGTGGTTGTTCAAGCCGCGTTCGTTGCGGGCATCGGCACCCATACGCCGGAGCAACACCCGGTGCTGAACCGGATTGTTGGGATGCCATTCGAAGATGGCACGCTCGAAATACTGGACGGTCATGCCGTTCTGTGTGAACTCACTGGTGATCGGGTACCCAAAGACATGAATACCGCCGTTGTGCCGCCAGTAACTCAGGAACGAATGCCCCAGATACTGTCCAGTCTGGGAGAAATACACCCGATTGGGACCAACATCGTGGGATGCCTCGGCCGGCTGGGGCTGAATAGCGCCAAGAATCGATACCGCAACAATGACGAACGCGAGGAATACCCGGGACATCGCTTCTCTCCTAGAAACTATTCAGGTGGCAAGTGACCGACTCCCAGATGAGTCGGAACGCCATTGCGCGACTCTTCGGGTGTCCCTACAGACTAGCACAGCTTGTTGCATATGTGTCAGTCATTCTGTAAAGGCTCCATCCTCAGGCAAGTTACGCAAGTCGCCCGGTGTGGCATCAACCATGCGCGTCATAGGCGGTCGGCCACGGCTTTGATGTCGAGTCGCTCCGGAAACTTGTGGTTCGGGATTTTTTGCCCTTGTCACTGACCTCACTGGAGAATTAGAATTCCCGCCGTTTTGCGTGCAAACCGATAGCGGTTTGACGCCGGTTCGTCGGCCCTCCGGGGTAGCTGATTGGGAGGCGGACGGTGCGGCTGCGCCTTGGCCTGGAACGGGACAACAAGCGGATATTCTGGGCTGCGTTATTCGACGAAGGCGCCTTTGGGATCTATGTCACGATCCTGCCGCTCTACATCGCTTCGCTGGGCGCCAGTCCCGGACAGATCGGTATGGTCCTCGGCCTGGCCGGGCTGGCCCGTATCGCCATGCTCACCATGTCCAGCTACATCACCGACAGAGTGCCACCCCGGCAGTTGATCGCCCTCTCCCGTGGCCTGGGGATCATCGGACTGGCGATTCTCGGGTTGTCCACGACCTGGTGGCTAAGTCTGATCGGGTTGATCGTGGCCGGGACGGTGATCGTCTCCTGGCCGACGATATCCAGCATCATTGCCGAGGACTCCCGGCAGGGTCGGCAGCGGATGCGGGCTTTCACGATGATCTACACCATCGCACCTTCGGCAGCATTACTGGTGGCTCCGGCCAGCGGGGGTCTGATTGCCGATTCGTTCGGCTTTCAGGCGGTGTTCATTGCGGCTGGCGCGCTGAAATTCACCGCACTCGCTATCTACAGCGACATCCGGGAACGGCCACTGCCGGAGAACA
>SLFF01000070.1 GCA_007124395.1 Thermomicrobiaceae bacterium
ATTGGACAACGTCGGACCCAGGATCACATCAACGCCATCCTCGACATGCGTCATGAAGTGGTCGGCACCGCGCTCAGCGCTTCCTTCATCATCGAGCGTCTGAGATGAGAACGAGATCCCCTCTGGCGCCAGACCATTGTCGAAGTCCTCCAGTGCCAGCTCGATGCCCCGGTTACTCGGATCGCCGTAGGCCGCATTTGGCCCGCTCAGCGACAGCACAACCCCCATATCAACCACGAAATCTGGTTCGTCTTCTTCATTAATAGCCGCAGCGTCATCATCAGACACCGCAGCATCATCGGTGTCGGTTGCATCGTCAGCATCCTGACCGGCAATCTCGACAACGTTGTCATCGTTGTCACTAGCCGTTGCCCCGTCGTCATCGGTCCCCAGGCTCGAGCAGCCCATTAGTACTAATAAAGTCAAAACGCCTGTGCTAACCAGTAGAAAGTACTGGCGTAGCTGCCTGAACATCGCGCGCCTCCTGAACCCCTGAACGTGCAAAAAGGAAATTGGATCCGCCGAACCCTGCCTGTGCTCGGCGCAGCGGACACAATACCATCAGGTGAGATCCAGCACGAGTAGGCAATCAGTCCTGAGACAACCGATACCTGCAGCCCGCTTGTCGCTACTCAAGGACAAAGAAGAGGTAATCCAGATCTCCCGGTGATGCCCCGAGTTTCGAGGAAGCGACCGTGATCTCGGTTCGATGTTGCATGGAATGCTGGGAGATATGAATCAGTACCTGCCAGATCGGGACTGAAAACGCGAATCCTGGCCACTCTACCTCGAGAGACCGCTCCAGCGTGCTCCCGGTCAGTTGATTCATGAACGCCTGCATCTGAACGTCGTTTTCCTGCCACATCTGCCGCACCGCTGTCAGATCGGGGTAATCCAGCGGATCAGCCTGAAGACCGTAGGCATCTTCGCCACTGAGTGAGCCGTCCGCCCAGCTTAGCCAGCGACGTTCAATAAGGAAGTAATGGACGAACTGGTCGCGAATCGACCCCCACGGCGTCTCGTCCTCCTGTATGAAATGCGCGGTAGTCAGTTGCTCACAGCAGTCAAGTACCCGGGCATTTGCCCAGGAATCGTAGGCGATCATCGATCGTATTGTGGTGACATCCATCTCTGGCTTGCTCCTCTTCAGTATCTCCAGCATTAGAACGCGGCCGATGAATTGATAGTAGCGGTAATTGTGGTTAGAATCAGTCCACATTAATTCCAATCTTGAGTCAAGATGGTTGAGCTGTGTATCACCCCACCACTCGTGTCCTCACGGTACTGGAACTTCTCCAGACCTACGGTCAGATCCGGAGCGATGAGCTGGCCCGTCGCCTGGACATTACCCCGCGCTCGGTGCGGCGCTACATCACCATGCTTCAGGAGCTCGGAATCCCGGTGGTCAGCAAACGTGGTCGCTACGGTGGCTATCGATTGCGGCCCGGTTACAAGCTGCCACCTCTGATGTTCACCAATCAGGAAGCGATCGCCGTCACCCTCGGCCTGCTCCACGCTCACCGGCTCGGTATACAGTCCGACGAAACAGCGATCTCCGGCGCACTGGCGAAGATCGGTCGTGTTCTGCCCGAGACGGTGCAGCAGCAAGTTGGCGCTATTCAGCAGTCAACGGTTCTGGATGATGTTTCGCCCGTCGAATCAGCCCCGGCAACGACGGTGCTCGATCTCAGCCTCGCCGTTCAGGATCAAAAGCAAGTCTGGATACGCTACCGAACATGGAACAACGAGACCGCACGTATCATCGATCCGTATGGGCTGATTCTCCGGGATGGCCTGTGGTATCTGGCAGGCTGGTGCCATCTGAGAGACGCAATCCGGGTCTTCCGGCTGGATCGAATCCACCGACACCGGACACTCTCCCGTACCTTCACCCGTCCGGAAGGGTTCGATACTCGTGATACGGTTCTTCGTTCACTCCAGGAACGGTTTGCCGAGCCAGCGGTGGAACTCCTTCTGGAAACCACCGAGCGGGAAGCTAAACGCTGGGTCTCGGCGATCTCGGCGAAGCTGACGCAGACCCCGGATGGGCTGGTGATGACCTGCGATACCGGATCGCTGGCCTGGCTGGCTACCTTTATCAGTAGCATGCCGTGGCCTGTCCGGGTTCGACGGCCACCCGAGCTGATGGACGAGCTTCGCACTCTGTCCCGACGCATCGCTGCGATAAGCTATGAACCAGCACCTGAACAATCAGGGCTGGAGATACCGATACCGGTTGACGACTGAACCTGAAGCGACTGGTGCCAGTCCTTCCCGAGAACTCGATTGATCACGATGGAGACGTAGCTATATGGACGCCGACGGCGGAACATTAATGATCCTGGCCCTTCTGGGCCTGTTGATCCTTTCCGCATTCTTTTCAAGCTCCGAAACCGCGTTCGTTTCGCTGCAACAGATACGAATTCGTCATCTGGAGCATACCGGCGCCCGTGGGATCAGCCGGGTCCGGCGCCTGTTCGACCGCTCCGAAGAGACCCTGGTGACGATTCTGATTGGAAACAACCTGGTCAATACCGGTTCGGCGGCACTGGCTACGGTGCTGGCTTCACAGTATCTTGGCGCTCAGGCCGGCGCGCTGGTGGCAACTGGTGTCATAACCCTGGCCCTGCTGATTTTCGGTGAGATTACGCCGAAAACGATCGCCATCCGACATGGTGAGCGAATGGCGCAGATCTACGCACCTCTGCTCGAACTCTTCAATCTTCTCTTCAAGCCACTGGCGATCGTCATGACCTGGATTGCATCCTCGGTTGCCTCACTCGCCGGAGCCAGTTCCCGGGATCGGGCGCTGAGTCAGGACGAAATCCGGACCGTCATCATGATGGGTGAGGAAGCCGGTGTGCTGCGTCAGGCAGAAACCGAGATTCTGCGAAACGTTCTGAAGCTGGAACAGACC
>SLFF01000429.1 GCA_007124395.1 Thermomicrobiaceae bacterium
CGGTGGAGGATGAAATGACCTGGTACCGGATCGGCAGTGAGCAGTTTGTCTCGGCCGCGTTTATCGAGCCATTCGAGCCACGGGAGCCAGACTCATATCGGAGTGGTCACTGGGTCGATGTCGATCTGACCGAGCACTACGCTGTGGCTTATGAAGGGGAGACGCCGGTCTACGCGGCCATTCTGCTTACGGGCCGCGCCGGTTGGGATACGCCCGAGGGCGAGTTCGAGATATTCCGCCGGGTGGAGTCAGAGACCATGGATGCCGGGACGATCGGTATTCCCGAGGACGCCCCGAACTACTACTATCTGGAAGACGTTCCCTATGTTCAGTACTTCGCGGAGGGCGGTTTCGCGATCCACGGCAACGACTGGAGCCCGCTCGAAGCATTCGGCGATACCGGTAGCCACGGCTGCATCAACATGCAGGTCAGTGATGCAGCGTTCTTCTGGGAGTTTCTGCACTATGGAGATCAACTGGTTGTCGCCTACTGACCCCTTTCCCAGGCCGAGGTGTCTGACAGGTGGCCGCGCCCATGAATGATTCGCGACTCATTCGCTCGCTGGCAGGCTATGCGTTCTGGGCGGCCATTCTGCTGCTGATTCTCACTGTTGCGTGGATCGTCTCACTGGCTCTGGCTCCTGTTCCCGGTGCTGACGCGTCGCCCGGAGAGCGTATCCAGTTTCTGTCCGAGAATGAAGGCTGGCACATCGCAAACTTTGCCATCGTTCTGCCGATGGGATTCCTGCACGTACCGGTCTGGATTGGCCTGGCGGCGTTGATCTGGACTCGTCGGCCAGTAATGGCGGTACTCTCCGTTGCGTTTGGCTTGCTCTACACCGTCTTCGCCGTTCTCGGGTATTGGGCGCAATTGACTACGGTGCGCGGGATCGTGGATCTCGCCGAGCAGGATATGCAAGCGGCCGCAACATTGTTCGAGCTGATGGCGTTCGAAGGTGAGCTCTGGTCCTACAGTTACGGCGTGGTGGTGCTCGGTTATGCCGTCTGGGGACTGGCAGCATTGCACATCTGCGCCGGAATGGCCGATTCTGCTGACCGCCTGACTCGCACGACCGGTATCCTCTTTGGCGCATCCGGACTTGCTGGCATTGCCGGAGCGATCGGTCTGGTTGTAGGAAACGATCTGATCGAGCTTGGCGTCCTCTTCTCCGGCATTCTCTTCTTCCCTGCGTTGATAGGTGGCGCCGCACTTCTCTGGCTGGCAAGTTCAGGCCAATCCCGGGTTGAGTCGGGTGAACCGAATCTTCGTTCTGAATCTCGATAACCTTCATCGCTCTTCGTGACAATCAGGCAGCATCAGGTCGGAAATTCACATATTTTCACTGCATGTGCTGGCAACGGCTGATAGAATCTCCGGGTCAGATATGTCAGCAATTCTGAGTGAAAGCGGTTTCGATGCAGCGCTCTAGTCTGATTCCTATCCTTGCCCGCATCGGGTCGATTGCGGCGGTCGTTCTGATCATTTTGACTATAGCCTGGGTGATTCTGCTGATTCATCCATCTCCCCCATCGGCCGAAGCCTCGGCGGTCGAACGTCTCGCGTTCATCGAGCAGAACGAACACTGGCAGACGATCAGCTTTGCAGTGGCTGCATTGATGGCGATCGCCTACATCCCGGTCTGGCTTGGAATCGGTGCGACAATTGTGTCTGTTCGGCAAACTCTGGGCATGATTGCGGTGGCACTGGGAGTTATGTTTAGCGCTGTTCTGGTGGTCGGCTACTGGACCCAGCTGGCGACGGTGCAGAACCTGCTGCAGTTGCTGGATACCAATACCCAGGCAGCGATTGCCATGGCGGGCGCCTTCGATTTCGCGGGGAACTTCTGGACCGCCAGCTACGGAATCGTCATCGCGGCGTTCGTCCTCTGGGGACTAACCACGCTGACGATCTTCGCCGGAATGGTCGATTCACGGTATCGACCGGCCCAGATTACCGGAGCGCTATTCGGCGCAGCCGGGTTGCTGGCGCTGGTTGGTGCAGTTGGCTTCGCCGCTGGAATCGGATTCCTCGGACACGGCATCCTGTTGTCCGGCGTCCTGTTCGTCCCGGCGCTCTCTGGCACGGTGATCGTGCTTCATCAGGTCGCATCGGGAGCGGACCCGGCGCAGATCGTCACCGGCAATCGACGACCAGCTCCCGATGAATCGAGCGTGCCGGTCATGACCGCGGCTGACGCTCAGCCTGGTAGCGACGGTAGAACGTAAACCCGGCTATCGCGATTGCTATCAGCGTCATGATGCAGAAGACCAGTCCCCCGCCGAAGAACACTCCGACGGTTGTCAGGATCGTGCGAGTGATGTTCTCCGAGATAGCCAGAACAATGTCCGGACCATCTGCATCGCCAGAATACTCCGCGGTGATCTCATAGGTGCCTTCCTGGTCTACCGAGAAGCTGCGAATAGACTGTCCGGACTGGTTCACCAGGTCATAGCTCGTATCCATTGAGCTCGATCGCACCTCGATATCGGCGCCGTCATCGAGTCTCGTCACCGAGATATCGAGCGCCGGAATCGTGCTGCCTGTGCTGTACGTGGTGCCGTCGAAACTACTCTCGTATTCGTAGAATATCGTGTGTGTTCCAGTGTCGGAGAACTCGAACTGCTCGCTACCGGGAGCTACCATGCGCTCCATGTCGGTGCCGAGCGTGAACAGTCCGTAGGCAAACAGCCCGACCAGTGCGGCTGATCCGATCATGCCGAGGAGAAACACGATGAGCGCAATCACGTACCCGCGCCGGCTGGTCTGTGGAGTCGTCGTTTCCATCTGAATCGCCCATTCATCGGCTTGAGCTGCGGCACTCCCGGACTTCGTGACTGTTCCATAGACGGTGGAAGGTGACGAAAACAGACCTCGCAGGGTATTGTGCTGGTGCTGAACCAA
>SLFF01000255.1 GCA_007124395.1 Thermomicrobiaceae bacterium
ATGCTGGCCGCGCTCGTTCTGGATCAGATTCGGACTCGAGGTTGCCGTTTACGAGCTTGGTGCACTGATCTACGCGATAGCGACTGGCCGATGGGGTTCGGTTCGGGGGCGCATTGCCGGATGGCTGGGCGTGAGTCGCCTGTTCCGCGTCCGTCAGCGAATCAGGCACCGGACAACATCACCCGAGGTTGACTTGTTATACTGGATACGTTCGGCACTGTCCGTTCGCAACTATCTGACCTTTCGGAAGCGACTCTCGTCGCTCACCGGAGGTGGCCACTCGAACGAGCAATCTTTCATCGGACGCAGTGCTGGCCCGGACGTACATTCTCGCTAGCAGACTTCTGAAAGGGACCACACCTTGGCAGTTCGTGCAGAGCAGCAACCGCAACAGTCCGCACGGTCATTTAGAGACACTCCACTGATTCAGTCGTTTCTCTCAACCCTGCTTATCCTTACCGCTGTGCTTGCTTTTGCGGTGGCGAGTCTGGCAGCGGCGGTTGTCGGTTATGGACTGTACTACGGTGATCAGGTGTATCCCGGCGTGCAAGCGGTAGGGATAGATATCGGTGGTGTTTCTCGGGATGAAGCGACTGCGGCAGTCGATGAGAGAACTGCCTCTTATCTGGAAACGCCGGTCACCTTCCAATCAGGGGATCAGACATTTCAGGCAACTCCGGCTGAACTGGGCGTGACATTCGATAACGAGCGAACGGTCGAGCGCGCTTATGAGTTCGGAAGGACTGGCAACTGGTGGACCGATTCACGAGACTGGTTCGATTCGCTGTTGGCCGGCCACGACGTCGGGGTAACGCCGGTTATCGATCACGGTGCTCTTGAATCGTTCTACATGTCGATTGCTGGCTCGGTCGGTGCAGCCCCGCAGGTTCCAACCTTTAGTTTGACGACTGATGGTCAGCTGCAGATGTCCCAATCAGCGAACGGTCTGGGAATCGAGCCAGGTGAAACCACTCGAAATCTGCGTAGTGAACTTTCAGTTCTTGGTGATGGCCCGATCGATATTGCAACCGTTGAAGTTGCACCGGCCTATACCGAGGAAGCACTCGATCCACTCGGACAGCAGCTCAGCGAGATCGTCTCTGACGAGTTCGTGATGGAGCGAGGCGAATATCAGTGGGTGCTGGACTCGCACCGTCTCGATGCACTGCTTGACATTGAAATTGACCCGGAGACCGGTGAATCAGACCTCTCGCTCGATATCGAGCGGTTGCACCACCACATCAGTAATCTGGCTGAATACGCCCATCAGGACGGGCGTGACGCACGGGTCACGTGGACCGGAGAATCGTTCGAGGTTCTTTCAGCTGTGGATGGCTGGTCAATAGATGTCGACGAGTCAGTCGATATCGTCGCCAGTGCAATCATGGCCGGTGAGCGACGCGCTGAACTGTCGACGACAGAGACTGCGGCAAGTATCACCACTGATGTAGCCGAAGAAGCGGCAGATTACGGTAATCAGCTGGCAACGGATCCGTTTGATCTGACCTGGTCCGAAGGCGAGACGCAGCTCGGCGGTACCGTTATCGCGGCAGCACTGACGCTTGATCATGATTCGGATGCCGGTACGATCACCCCGTCGATCTCTCACGATGACCTGGTGATGTTCCTTGGAAGTATCTCTCCGGATGTAGATGTTCGACCGGTCAACGCCGATCTGCGCTACATCGATGGCGAAGTCGTCGTCACAGGCGATGAGGAGTATGGCTGGGAGATGGATCGGGAAGCATCGGCTTCGGCAATCGCCGAAGCTATTGAAGCCGGTGAGACCAGCGCCGAGATCGTTGTGAATGAGGCAGAACCAGAAGTAACCGCTGATATGGCTGATGAGATCGAGATTCGCGAGATGCTTTCCTACGGAGAGACGTACTACAGCGGATCTGCGGCAAACCGTGCCCACAATGTCGAGCTGTCAACCGAGCGCGCTAATGGAGCGATGGTGCCACCTGGTGGTACCTACTCGTTCGTCGAGTCAATCGGTGGTGAGATCAGCACAGATGTCGGATATGAACAGGGCTTCGGGATTGTTGCCACAGACGGCGGCGTAAGCACTGTCCCATCCGTGGGCGGTGGCGTTTGCCAGGTCTCGACAACGGTCTTCCAGGCCGCTTTCTGGGCCGGGTTGGAGATCGGTGAGCGGAACTGGCACCTCTACTGGATGCCACTGTACGGTCAGGATCCGAGTGGAATGACCGGGCTGGATGCTACGGTCGATACGTCTGCCGGACTCGACTTCACCTTCAAGAACACAACTGACGACTGGATCGCGATCGTTGCCACGGCAGACGGCAATGCCAACCGGTTCGAGATCTGGGGAACTGATCCCGACTGGGAAGTTGAGACCCTGGGACCGGAAATCACGAATCGCGTCAGCGCATCGCAGGAGACGGTCATCGAAGAAACTGATGAATTCCCAAGTGGGTATCGATCCCAGGTGGAAACGGCACACGACGGGTTCGATGTTGAGATCATTCGCCGCGTATTCAACAGTGATGGTGATCAGATCGACGATCTGGTTCTGAACAGCAAGTACGAGCCAGCTTCGAACCGGATTCTCGTTGGGACCGGCGACTAGCCGCTCGTTCGAGTCCGTTTGATTGAATGATGATCTAATGTGGTTGCAGGCCCTGCGGGGCCTGCTCCTGTATGAGCGACATGGTGCACTCAGCAGCGAAACGCATCACGACTGACGAAGTTAGCAGAATCGAGCAATACCGTGAGACTTAGACTTCCTGATTCAAAGTATTTGATCGCCGGAGCGGCCTTCGGGGCAGTGGTTGGTGCCTGGGCTGGCTCGAAGAGCCGGGACTTCATCTCCCAGGGCGAAGTTCCTTCTCTGATCGACTGGCAGGGTGCCAGAGCC
>SLFF01000426.1 GCA_007124395.1 Thermomicrobiaceae bacterium
CCGCCGAGGTTGGAGGCGTCTGATGGATGAACGTGCCTGCTGGCTTGGGTTTCACCTGATTCCGGGAATCGGTGCGGCCGCGATCGCTCGAATGATCGAAGCGTTCGGCAGTCTATCGGCCGCCTGGGAAGCCGATGTCGCGGCATTTGTGGATGCCGGAGTGAACCAGAAGTCGGCCACCAGGCTGATCGAGCTCAGGAGCGATATCGATCTCGAACGCGAATGGGATCGAGTGCAAAAGGCCGGGGTGACGCTGCTGACGCTTCTCGATGACGCCTATCCCGCGATGCTTCGCGAGATCCCGAGTCCACCACCGGTGCTCTATATTAAAGGAGAGATCCGGCAGGAGGATGAGACCGCAATCGGCATCGTCGGTACCCGCAGGATGACCCGCTACGGCAATGAGATGGCCCGGCGGATGTCGAGCGGTCTGGCGGCGGCCGGGATGACCATTGTCTCCGGGCTGGCCCGGGGTATCGATGGCATTGCGCACCGGGAAGCGATCGACGCCGGTGGGAGAACGCTCGCCGTTCTCGGTTGTGGAGTAGATCGAATCTATCCGTCGGAACATCGCCGCCTCAGTCAGGATGTGACCGAAAACGGAGCCCTCATTTCCCAGTTTCCGCTGGGTACCGCTCCGGACGCGCACAATTTCCCGGAGCGTAATCGTCTGATCAGCGGGTTGTCGCTCGGGGTGCTGGTTGTCGAGGCTCCGATGAAGAGCGGCGCGCTGATCACGTCATCCTACGCGGCCGATCACGGGCGCACGGTGTTCGCGGTTCCCGGTTCGGCGCTGTCTTCGGCAAGCGAGGGTCCGCATCAGCTCTTGCGAGATGGCGCGGTTGTGGCTGCGACGGTCGATGATGTGCTGCAGGAGCTGAATCTGGAGCGACGTCAGGCGGTGATGGAGAATCGCCGGATGCTGCCGGATGCAACCGGTGACGAGCAGGAAATCCTGAAGACGCTGGATGGTGACCCGCGGCATATCGACGAGATCGCTATTGACACAGGCATTAACATCAGTCAACTCAGCGCCATGCTGTTGCAGATGCAACTCAAGGGTATGGTTCGCGAGGTTGGTGGGCAGCATTACGCTCGCGAGTAACTGACAACAGGGGCACGGCTGCCCCGTAAACGAGGAGTACCGATGCGCATGTACGCCGTCATTCCGGCCGGAGGAAGTGGAACGCGACTCTGGCCTGCCAGCCGGGCGGCCCGTCCGAAGTTCCTGCTTCCGTTTCCCGGACCGCGGACAATGCTCCAGAGCACGCTCGACCGCCTCGAAGGGCTGGTCGATCCCGCGCATACATTCATTCTGACCGGCCGTCAGCATGCGGTATCGGTCGGTCGGCAGTTGCCGAATGTGCCGCAGCAGAACATCGTGGTGGAGCCTGCCGCCCGGGGCAGCGGGCCGGCGATCGGATTCGGTGCGATGCTGGTGGCAATGCGTGACCCGGACGCGATCATGGGGTCGTTCGCTGCGGATCATTTCATTGCGGACGAGCCGGTTTTTCGCCAGGCTGTGCAATCGGCGGCCGAAGTTGCCCGCGACGGCTATCTGGTAACGATTGGCATTCAGCCAGGCCGGCCGGAGACCGGATACGGGTACATCCGGCAGGGCGAATCGCTGGGCGAGCATAACGGTTTGCAGGCGTTCGTGGTTGAAGAGTTCAAGGAAAAGCCGGACCTGGAAACGGCCACTCGCTATGTGGAGAGTGGCGAATACCTCTGGAATGCAAGTATCTTCGTATGGCAGGCCCGGACGTTGATCGAGGCGATGAAAGAGTTGATTCCCGACGTCTATTCGTGTTTAGAATCTATCGCCGCCGAATGGGACACTGACCAGCGTGACGCGGTTCTCGAAGAACGCTGGCCGGAATTGCGTGACGTGACGATCGATCACGGGATTATGGAACATGCGTCCCGTGTTGCGGTTGTTCCGGCTGATTGTGGGTGGACCGATCTGGGCGACTGGAACAGCCTTGGCGAGGTCCTTGCAACCAGCGGAGAAGACAACCTGTCTATCCAGGCGAGACACATTGCCGAGGACACTCACGCAACGCTGGTGTTCGGAAATAGTCGGACTGTGGCAACGTTGGGGGTAGAGAACCTGGTCATCGTCGATACTGACGACGTCCTTCTGGTCTGTGACCGCAGCCGTGCACAGGATGTGCGACGGATTGTTCAGCGGCTGAAAGACAACGGTGATACCGGGCTGATTTAGGCCCCTGATTGCCGACATCGTTCGCAGGGCCGATCAGCACCGCAGGTTCGACAGGATAATTTTGCGATTTCCACGATGATAGCGGGAGCGCGTGTTTACGCCTTCCCCGGTATCAGTTAGGTAGTTCGATACACGTATGAGTGAAACAAAAAACGAGAAGAAACCAGCAGCCAAGAAGACGACCACCAAGACGAAGAAGAAGGCAACGACCCGGAAGAGCCCCAGTAAATCGCTGGTAATCGTCGAGTCGCCCGCCAAGGCGCGGACGATCGAACGGTACCTGGGCAAGAAGTACTCGGTGAAAGCGTCGATGGGTCATGTTCGCGATCTGCCCAAGAGCAAGATGGGTGTGAACGTGGATGGCGACTTCGAGCCGCAGTACCTGGTGCCACGCGACAAGAACAAGGTGGTCAAGGAACTCCGTGAGAGCGTCAAGAACGCCAAAGAGATCCTGCTGGCCACTGACCCTGACCGCGAAGGTGAGGCGATCGCCTGGCATCTGATCGAGGCTGCGCAGGCAACGGACAAGCCGATTCACCGGGTGGTGTTCCATGAGATCACCTCGAATGCGGTGAAAGAAGCGATCGAGAATCCTCGAGATATCGATATGCGACTCGTCGAGGCTCAGCAAGCCCGTCGTGTGCTCGATCGACTC
>SLFF01000163.1 GCA_007124395.1 Thermomicrobiaceae bacterium
AGACTCATCAGGCTGTAGTGGATGATTACTGGCGAGAACCCGAGCGCGGCCGCCAGCCCGGCATCGAAGGTGGCGAGTTTCAGTTCCTTGTAGAACAGGGTAACGAAGAGCACGTTGATGATCAGGATGATCGTCATCATCACCAGTGCGGTGGGGCCGAGATCGATCCCGAAGATGGTAGTCCGGTTGAACGGGACGAAGGCGATCTCGCCGAGCAGGACGACGTCGAGATCCAGATGGATGCCCCCGGCGAACCGTGCGATCAGAATCACCCCGATACTGAACAGCGCCGGGAACACGATCCCTATGGCGGCATCTTCCCGCACCAACCTGGTCCGATTAAGGAGTTCCACGAGGCTGACCGTCAGCACGCCGGTCGCTGCAGCGGCGATGATCAGGAACGGTGATGAGAGATCCTGAACGAGGAAGAATGCGACGACGATACCCGGAAGAATCGAGTGGGTGATGGCGTCGCTCATCATAGCCATCTGTCGCAGCACGAGAAAGACCCCGAGTAGTGCGCAGGCAACGGCGACGACGATTGCCACCAACTGGATTTCGATCTGGCCAGACGTCAGATCAAACATCACCTGACTCCCGTTCGCCTGACTGAAGATCCTTCTGTGCCTGATGTCGACCGCGTTCGGTGAGCATCCAGTTGTCGTTTTCGGTGCGCTGGGCCAGGCCGGCCCGTTCGAGATCTTCGAGACCGTGATCGACGGCAACTCGTCCGGCGCTCATCGCTTCCAGTGTGCCAATCGAGTGACCGTGCTCGGCACCTTCGTGCTGGGCACTGAGCCAGTAGAGATCACCGAGTACCACACGGGAGCGAATTTCCCGGCTCTGACGGTGCTGGCGAACCCAGGACCAGAGCAGGCCCCGGTTAGGTGCCATCAGGAGCGAGAAGATGACGATCACGGTGAGACAGAGGACGATCGTCGGACCGGTTGGCATTCTGGTCATGTAGACGCTGATCAGTGCGCCACTGACGCCGGAGAGCGCGCCGAATCCACCAGCCAGTAACGTCACGAACCCGAGTCGATCAGTCCACTGACGGGCGGCTGCTGCCGGTGCGACGACCATCGCACTCATCAGCACCACGCCCACGGTTTGCAGGCCGATCACGATGGCGATCACCAGCAACGTCGTGAGCACCACATCGAATCGTCGCACCGGCATACCCATGCTCAGGGCAAAGGCGCGATCGAAAACCACCAGTTTGAACTCTTTCCAGAAGAAGAGAAGGATAACCATTGCTGAACCACCGACGATCAGCATGGTGCGGACATCGTCCCAGATAATCGCTGCAGCCTGTCCGAAAAGAAAGCGGGAGAGCCCGGCGGCCGCAGCCTCTGGCTGTCTCTGCACAAACGTCATCAGCATCATGCCGAACCCGAAAAAGACCGAGAGCACCAGCGCCAGACTGGCATCCGGCTTGATCCGGGTGGTGTTGACGATGGCCATGATCGAGAGTGTAGCGATCCAGCCGACGATGGCGGCGCCGATGATCAGAATCAGCGGATCACGACTTCCGGTCAGCATGAACGCCAGGATGATTCCGGGAAGCACGGCGTGGGAGATCGTATCGCCGAGCAAGCTCTGTCGCCGGAGCACGGCGAAGGTCCCGAGCGAACCACTGACGAAGCCCAGTGTCATCGCCCCGAGTGTGATGTTCCGGATTGTGTAGTCGGTGTAGATATCCGTCAGGAACTCGGGAAACATCGGTTAGTCTTCGTAATCAGGATTGGCCTGTGCGGTTGTCGGTGCTGCGCTATCCCGACTCAGGAAGGCAACCCGGCCGCCATAGGCGAGGCGCAGGTTCGTATCGTTGAATACTTCGGCGACTGGCCCACTGGCGATCTTCCGGACGTTTAGCAGTGCAACCCAGTCGAAGTAGTCCGGTACCGTCTGCAGGTCATGATGTACGCAAACGACCGTTTTCCCGGCCGATCGCAGATCTTTGAGGATCGTGATGATCGCGCGCTCGGTGGTGGCATCGACTCCCTGGAACGGCTCGTCCATCAGGTAGACCTGGGCATCCTGCACCAGCGCTCGTGCCAGAAAGACGCGCTGTTGCTGACCTCCGGAGAGCTGGCTGATCTGCCGTTCGGCGAAATCGGCCATCGAGACTTTCTCGAGCGCCTGCAGCGCCAGTTTCCGGTCCGCCTCCCCGGGGCGTCGGATCCAGCCAAGCGCGCCGTAGCGGCCCATCAGGACCACATCGAGCACGTTGGTTGGAAAGTCCCAGTCGACCGATCCCCGCTGGGGAACGTAGCCCACCTGATGGCGGCTCTTCTGGTAGGACTGGCCAAGAATCTCGACCTGGCCCGCAGCGGGGCGGACCAGATTGAGCATTGCCTTGATCATGGTGGTCTTACCGGCACCGTTCGGGCCGACGATTGCCATGAGCACGCCGTGGGGAACGTCCAGATCGACGTCCCAGAGAACCGGGCGATCGTCATAGGCGACCGTGAGGTCACGCACGGCGATCGCAGGTGTCTGCGTTAATGCGGGCGCGGTCATCGTTGGCATCCTGTCGCGATCGGTCTACATCGTCCCGGTTCATTGTACCGGCGATCAGTCTGCTGTGAGTGCGTTGACAATTGCATCGACATTGAACCGGTACGCGCCAACGTAGGTGCCCTCATCAGTGTCTTCCTGTCCGAGCGCATCGCCGAAGAGAGCGTCATCGGCGATCTGGACATCGAACCCGCGATCGATCACTGCGGCCTGAACGGCTTCGATCCCCTGTGGTGGAACGGCGGACTCCAGGAAGATGGCCGGGATCTGCCGTTCGACGATCAGATCGGCGAGTTCACGAATATCGGATGCGGCAGCTTCGACATCGGTGGTCACCGGCTGCAGGCCACGGACTTCCA
>SLFF01000482.1 GCA_007124395.1 Thermomicrobiaceae bacterium
TCCGCATTGGCGTCCAGTGTCAAGTTGCTGTTGGGTTGTGTGATCGCTCAAGCGGGTGAGCACCGGTGTGCTATAATCCGCCGAGTAGCAAATATGTGCGTACGAACGAAGGGAATCCGGCAGTGAAACTATCCTGCAAACAAGAGGAGCTGCAGCGGGCGTTGAGTCATGTATCCCGCGCAGTCTCTCGAAAATCTACGCTGCCGGTTCTGGCCAACGTTCTGCTGAAGACCGATGATTCTTCCTTGAAGCTGGCTGCCACCAATTTGGAAATCGCCATTTCGGCCACCATTCCAGCCGAGACAGATCAGCCCGGTGAGACGACGGTAAGGGCCGATCTCCTGACTGAGTTCGTGGCCAGCCTGCCGAACGATTCAGTGAAGTTCGAACTGGATACGGCCGGCCAGTCGCTGGCGCTCGAGTGCGCCCGTTCCAAGGCGCATATCAAGGGTCTGAACACGGATGATTTTCCGGAACTTCCGGCGATCGAGGATGGCCAGGTCACGGCTACGATCGATCCTCGGGTCCTTCGCGAGATGGTAGGGCAGGTTGCCTTTGCCGCGGCCACTGATGACAGTCGCCCGGTTCTGGCTGGCGTGCTCTGCGAGTTTCAGGGTGGCAAGTTGACCCTCGCTGCTGCGGATGGATTTCGGCTTTCCGTGCGCAGTGCGGACCTGACCGAGCAGACCGGCGAGGACATGTCGATCGTTGTGCCGGCACGATCCCTCCAAGAACTGGCGCGGATCATCGCCGACCAGGAAGATGCTGTGCAGCTCTGGGTGACGCCGAATCAGAGCCAGTTGCTGGCACGTTCGGGGTCGATCGAATTTCTGACGCGGTTGATCGACGGCCACTTCCCGGATTTCCGGCAGATCATCCCGCAGGAGTGGGAGACACGGGCGGTTATCGGCCGCGAAGATTTCCTGGCTGCCGCTCGACGGGCCAAGCTCTTCGCCCAGTCCAACAACGATATCGTCAAGATCCAGGTGCAGCCTGGTGAAGACGAGCTCGATCCCGGGATCGCCAGAGTTTCGGCCCAGGCTGCCGAGACTGGTGACAACGAGGACGCAGTCGAAGCGAGCATCGAGGGAAATGAATCCCAGATCGCCTTCAACGGTCGCTATCTGACCGACATTCTCGGAGTCATCCGGACAGGCGATGTCGCACTCGAAATGACCAGTGCCAATGCGGCCGGCGTCATTCGCCCGGTCGGCGACACCGAGTTCACACATGTCATCATGCCGATGGTTATCGGCAGCAGCTGATCCAGTGTGATCGATCGCGCTGGCCTTGCTGCGCATTTCACCCGAGTGAACTGACATCTTCATGCATCTGACCACACTCCTGCTCGAGCAATTTCGCTGCGACCAGCGGCAGTACCTGGAATTGCCCGAGCAGGGAATCCGCCTTGCAGGTTCCAATGCCACCGGAAAGACATCAATTGTCGAGGGTATTCGTATGCTCTCGATGATGAAGTCTGCCCGCGCCAGTGCCGAACGCGAACTGATCAACTGGACAAGTAACCAGGAATACGGTCTGCCGCCTTATTCACGCCTGCAGGGAACTGTTCAACAGTCATCTGGGACCGAAACGCGGATCGAGATTACCCTGAGCGTTGACCCGAATCGACCGAGCCATACGCGCAAGCAGATCAAGGTGGATGGTCAGCCCCGGCGGGCAATCGACGCGGTGGGTTACCTCAAGACGGTCCTGTTCGAACCCGAAGATATGGAGCTGGTGCTCGGCTCACCGTCTGTTCGACGACGGTACCTCGATGTGGCAATCTCTACGCTCGATTCCACCTACCTTCGCCTGCTCAGCCAGTATGGAAAGATCCTCGAGCAGCGGAACGGTCTGCTCCGATCGCTTCGGGAGCTGTCACGATCGGCGCGTCAATCCAGAACTGGTGAACTGGACTACTGGGACAGCGAGCTGATCAACCGCGCCGCCTATATCGTGGCGGCCAGGCAGCGGTACATCGCCTCGATCGGCCCGCCACTGGATGATGCCTTCCGGGCCCTCCTGGGCGAGGAGTATGAACTTGGCGCGACCTATGCGCAGTCATTGAGTGATCCTGGCCATTCAGCCAGCTCAGTGCTTGGGAAAGCTTCGATTGACCCACTGGATGATCAGCGAGTAGTCATGGAAACCTTGCGCCACGAACTCGACCAGCGCCGGGACGAGGAGTTTGCTCGGGGTGTGACTGCATTTGGTCCACACCGTGACGACGTACAGCTCCTGCTGGACGACCGTGCGCTGGAGTCTTTCGGCTCACGTGGTCAGCAGCGAATGGCCGTAGTAGCGCTGAAGCTCAGCGAGGTCGAAGCGGTTCGGGCAACGACGGGCAGTCCTGCCGTTCTGCTTCTGGATGACGTCCTTTCAGAGCTGGATGAATTTCGCCAGCGGCGATTGTTGAGGCGGGTATCCGGACTGGGCGCACAAGTGGTGGTCACGGCGACAGAGCGTTCTCTTATCGATGTCGAGCCACTGCAGGATCTTCCGATGTACACGGTCTCCGGGGGTGAGGCCAGGCTGTCCTGACCGGATAATCAGGTTGTGTCGATCGGTTCGCTCTGGTAGACTTTTTCGTGGTTCAGCAATGGACCGACAACCAATGGGGAGTCGTCTAATGGTAGGACAGCTGACTCTGAATCAGTAAGTTGGGGTTCGAATCCCTGCTCCCCAGCCAGAGGCCGCCGAAAGGCGGCTTTTTTGTGCATGGATTTCCCGTAATTTGCGATCAGGGTTAGCCATCTCGTTAATAATTTATGTACGTACATCAATCGCGTCGAACCGATCGTTGAAAATTTCTGTATGTGCTGCGCGGGTGGAGATGTGGCCGGATGCAAATGGACCTCGGGCATGAAAAACGCGAGCCA
>SLFF01000467.1 GCA_007124395.1 Thermomicrobiaceae bacterium
ATCCGAAGCTGCAGTGGGTGTACTATCCGGGACTGGCAAACCACGAGAGTCACGAGACGGCGAAGCGGCTGCTTCCCGACGGCCAGTTCGGAGCGATGGTCTCCTTCGAAATCAAGAACGGCACGCGAGAGCAGGCATTCGAGTTCATGCGCTCACTGGAGATGATCGTCCCCGCCACGACACTGGGAGACGTTCACAGCCTCGTGCTGTACCCCCCGATGTCGTCACATCGGGCGCTCACTCCGGAGCAACGAGCCGAGGTCGGAATTACTGACGGTCTGATTCGACTCTCGGTTGGAATCGAAGACCCATCGGACATTATTGCGGACCTCGAGCGGGCGCTCGACCGGGTCTAATTGAGTTGCTGGTTGCCAGTCACCCAGCCTGAAGGAGGAGAAATGTCAGTTGATCAGGCATCGAAGGTCGATACGATCCGGGCGGAAATGCCTTACGCACAGATCAATGCGTTCCTGAACGCGGGGAGCTTTGGACCGATCCCACAGCGCACGATGACCGCAATCCATGACTACATGAAGCTCGAGTTCGAAGAGGGCCGAAGCTTTCAGCGCGAAGCACAAACAAAGACGATCGCCCGGGAAGCGGCAGCTTCAGCCTTCCGGATTCCAGTGAGCAATGTCGCGCTGACCCGTCACACGACGGATGGCATGAACATCGGCATCATGGGATTGAACTGGGAGCCCGGCGATGAGTTGATCATTACCGATACCGAGCATCCTGGCGGCCAGTATCCGGCATACGTTGTTGCACGTCGATTCGGCGTGCAGGTTCGCCGGGTCAACCTGGGCGACGGCACTGGCGATGTGCTCGGGGCAATCGAAGCGGCCATTAGCAACAAGACCCGCATGATCGTCACATCCCACCTGACATGGAATACCGGAACCGTTTTGCCGGTCAAAGAGATCCAGGAGCTGGCAAACAAGTACAACCTTATTCTGGTCTGCGACGCGGCCCAGTCCGCCGGATCGATTCCGGCAAACCTTGGTGAACTGGATATCGATGTCTACGCCACACCAGGTCAGAAGTGGCTCTGCGGTCCAGAAGGTACCGGGGCGACATTCGTATCTGACCGCGGCATCGAGCGGCTGTTTCAGACCGTCGTCGGAGGCAGCTCGATGCAGTACGGCTTGACCGAACACGTCGGTGGCTATGTCCTGCCGCAGTCAGGAGCCAACCGGTTCGAAGTTGCCGGTGTCAACCAGCCAGCGATCGCCGGGTACACATCCAGCGTGTCCTGGATTGACAAAGAACTCGGTATGGACTGGGTGCACAACCGAATTGCCACGCTCGGCCAGTACGCATGGGACAAGCTCTCGGCAATAGACGGCGTCCACGTTCTCACCCCGAAAGACATGATGGCCGGGCTGATCAGTTTCACCGTCGAAGGCGTCGAACCACCAGCCCTTGTTGAACGAATGGCGCAGGACAACGTGATCGTCCGGAACATCGGGTTCCCGGTCTGTACACGACTGTCGACCAGCTTCTACAACACCGAGGAAGACGTCGATAAGGCCGCAGCCTCGATCGACAACGCTCGCCGCGAATTGACCGGCAACTAACTGATTGAGAAGGACTGACCGGATGGCTGATTACTCTAATGGGTTAATGCTCACGGACCTGTCATGGCCCGAGATGCGCGACCTCAAGCAGGATTTAGAACTGGTACTGCTCCCCGTTGGATCACACGAGCAGCACGGCCCGAACATGTCGCTGAACATGGACATCGCAGCCTCGACGGAGTTCTGCCGGCGCGCCTCGGCGACGATGGCCCCGATGGTGGCTGTCGCTCCACCGATGCCGTGGGGTGTCTCTTTTCACCACATGAACTTCCCGGGAACGATCACGCTGTCTTCCGAGACCTTTGTTCAGGTACTCGTCGAGGTGATGGCCTCGCTCTACCACCACGGGGTAGAGCGATTCCTGATCGTCAATGGACACGGTGGCAACATTCCAGCGATGAACGTGGCAATCGTGCGGGCTCAGGAAGAAGTTGGCATGACCTTTGTTGGTGCCTGCTCATACTTCGGCTTCACGGGCAGCGAGATTCGGGCAAAGCACACGAAGACCGAACACACCGGACACGCCTGCGAGTGGGAAACCTCGGTAGCGATGGAACTTGCTCCGCAGGTCGTCAAGCGCGATAGCCTCGCAGCTGGAGAACTGACCGAACTCACCACCGGCTTTCGCAAAGAGATGCAGAAGTATGGTGTTCTGGTGCCCTATCGGTTCGATGAGTTCACCCGCAACGGTGCGCTCGGGGATGCCACCCTGGCCACCCCGGAAGCCGGAAAAGAGATCGTCGACGATGGTCTGACGAACTTCACGCAGTTCTGTCATGACCTCGTCCGCGCGCATCCGGTCTAGAACCCGAACAAATCGCCGGGACGAACCAGGCGTCGTCCCGGCTTCCCCTGACCCACTGGAGGGACGAGCATGGAAGACGCCATCCACCGGAACTGGCCTGCAGGTCATCGAGCTGCACTTATCCTCTCGTTCGATATCGACGGAGAGTACGGTGTCATCAACCGCTATGGCCCGGACGACTGGTACTGGCGATCACAGGCCCAATACGACCTCCAGACCGGGATCTGGCGTGTCCTCGATATTCTCGCCGACTTCGATGTCCATAGAAAAGTCGGCCCCGACATCGAAGGGCGGGTCAATGTAGATCAGTTTCAGGCCGCCCTGCTGCTCGATCTCGTCTCGCATTGGGCCGTTCTTTAGGCTTGAAAGAATTAGCTTGTTGTCACCCCAAATGAGCTTATTCGTCCAGCCCTGAAGTTGGCGACCTCGGGCGTCGAAGAGGGAGCCTTGCAGCGCTGTGTCTTTGGCCATCTCTGCTCGTGGTTCGTCAACGTG
>SLFF01000406.1 GCA_007124395.1 Thermomicrobiaceae bacterium
GGAGTATCGGAACGGTTGGGCTGTCGCCGGCCGCCATGGGTGTCCGTATCGTGAAGAACTACATGGGCAATATCCCGGCGCAGCAGGCCAACGGCCAGCATGTGCGGACGCCATGCACATCGCAACCGCCGACGTTCTTTATCCGAAGCTAACCAGTCTATTCGGGCCATCGGCTGGAGCAATCACCAGGATTGCTCCAGCCCGGCGTTGCTAGATACGGAGGAGACGGTTGCTCGGATACATTATCCGGCGAGCAATGTTCTCGCTGGTGACGATCTTTCTCGTCTCAATCCTGTCGTTCGCGATTATCCAGTTGCCTCCGGGCGATTACGTCGATTCATACATCGCTCAGCTACAGGCATCAGGCACGCCCGTGTCCACGTCGGAAGCCGAAAACCTTCGGGCGCGGTACGGACTCGATGAGCCATTCGCTGTCCAGTACGGACTCTGGATGAGGCAGGTGCTCAGGGGCAATCTCGGCACCTCGATGCAATGGCAAAGACCAGTGAGAGAAGTCATCGGTGATCGACTGGCGCTCACGATGGTGGTGTCGGTGGCTGCCCTGGTATTCACCTGGATGATCGCCCTGCCAATCGGCATCTTCTCAGCTGTTCGACAATATTCGGTCGCTGACTACATCGCAACCACGATCGGTTTCATGGGATTGGCGGTGCCGAACTTCCTGTTCGCCCTTGTTGTGATGTATATAGGATGGTCTGTATTTGGACTGAATGTCGGCGGCTTATTCTCCGCAGAGTATGAGTTGCAGGGCTGGAGCTTCGGGAAATTCCTGAACCTGCTCAGTCACCTGCCGGTGCCAGCTATCGTTCTCGGAACAGCGGCAACTGCACAGGGAATCCGCGTTCTGCGGAACAACTTGCTGGACGAACTGCGGAAACCATATGTTGTCACCGCACGGGCCAAGGGCCTGTCCGAAACACGACTGATCCTGAAGTACCCGGTTCGCGTCGCGCTCAACCCGCTGGCAAGCACGATCGGCTACATGCTCCCGTTTATCGTGTCGGGCAGCGTCATCGTGTCGATCGTTCTCAGTTTGCCCACGGTTGGTCCGGTGCTTCTGACGTCACTCCAGTCTCAGGACATGTTCCTGGCTGGCGCAATCGTGCTGTTGCTCGGGGTCATGACGATCATCGGAACCTTCCTCTCTGACATGCTGCTCCTCTTGATCGACCCACGAATCCGGATGGAAGACTAATGGCTGATCAAGAACATAAGCCGTCGCAGTCACCCGACCCGACTGAACCGGCAGACCCAGACGCTGCCCGCCCCCCGGCTACCCCGGGGACAGGTGCAGATAGCCACGACGACGCCGCGGAAACCGTCTACGATGCGTCGTCCGGGGCCGCCGCTGAGGATCGGGTTGCGGTTGCCAGTCAGTTCCAGCTCATGTGGTGGCGTTTTCGCCGTCACCGTCTGGCAATGTTCGGTGGAATCGTCATTCTGCTGTTCTATTCCGTGGTTGTATTCGCTGATTTCCTGGCGTATGCCAGCCCACACGCATCAGAGGCTGAGCGCTCGCTTATGCCACCTCAGCGTGTGTATCTCTTCGACGACGGAAGCTTCAGTCCACACGTTTTCGGGCTGGATAGTCGAAGAAACCCACAGACGTTCCAGCGTGAGTATTTTGCGAATCCCGATGACAAGATCGAGTTGAGCTTCTTCGCGGAGGGCTTCGAATACAACCTGTTCGGATTCATCCCGACCAATCGGCACCTGATCGGTACAGCAAATGATCGGGAGATCGGTGAATCGGTCTTCCTGCTGGGCACCGATGTGCAGGGCCGTGATATGTGGTCTCGCCTCATGTACGCGACCCGTATCTCGCTCACGATCGGCCTGGTGGCGGTGATCGTATCGATCGCACTTGGCGTGGTGATGGGTGGACTTTCGGGCTTTTATGGTGGCTGGGTAGACATGGTCGTCCAGCGCATGATGGAACTGCTCTACTCGATTCCCACTATTCCTTTGTGGATGGGACTCGCGGCGGCAGTACCCGACCACTGGAGTATTCTGAGGATCTACTTCGCCATCACGGTGATCATTGCGTTGATCGGCTGGACCGAGCTTGCCCGTGTCGTCCGCGGACGATTGCTGGCATTAAGAGAAGAAGACTTCGTGATGGCCGCTAATCTCGCCGGAGCCAGCCAGTTCCGGGTGATCTTCGTGCATCTCGTTCCACTGGTGCTGAGTCACATCATCGCAGCGGTCTCGCTGGCATTGCCGGCGATGATCGTCGCCGAAACATCGCTCAGCTTCCTTGGACTCGGGTTGAGACCGCCGGCGGTTAGCTGGGGAGTCTTGCTGCAAGGCGCTCAGAACATTCAGGCAGTTGCGCTCACGCCATGGCTGCTGCTACCGGCAATACCGGTGATCGTGGTGATCCTGGCGTTCAGCTTCCTCGGTGACGGACTACGCGACGCCGCCGATCCGTACGGGATGTAGAGGGGACCAGAGTATATGTCGACCGAAGAAGCGCCATTGCTATCCGTCAAAGACCTCCAGACTCACTTCTTTACCGATGAAGGTCTGGTGCGGGCGGTAGATGGTGTCACCTTTGACATACACCGGGGCAAGACACTCGGTGTCGTCGGTGAAAGTGGCTGCGGCAAGAGCGTGACTGCTCGATCGCTCATGCGGATCATCGATCGCCCCGGAAAAATCGTGGGCGGCAGCATTATGCTGCGTAAACCCCGTAATGATGGATCAAACCAGATCGATGAGATCGAAATCGGCGAACTGACCGACGATGGACGGGAGATTCGGAGCATTCGTGGGGAGTCGATCGGGCTGGTGTTTCATGAGCCGATGACCTCGTTCAGTGCGGTCCACGCGATCGGAAACCAGATCATTGAGGCC
>SLFF01000277.1 GCA_007124395.1 Thermomicrobiaceae bacterium
ATGAAAGGACAGACACTGATGTCGGAGAGCTTCAACGCAGAAGTTCAGCTTTCGGCCAATCATACGGCCATCCGGGTTGCCGACCTGACGAAGGCGCTCGGATTCTACTCTGATCTCCTCGGCTTGCCGGTCACGCGCGTTCGTGGACCGGTCGACAATCCGGATTCCGTCTGGTTGCCGGGACTGCAGATCGTCGTCGACCCGAATGTCACCGCTGGATCGAACCTCGATCACGCGGCACTTGGCATTATGAACATCGACGAGGCCTGCAAACGTCTCGATGACGCTGGATACAAGGCGGCAACCCCGCTGACCGAAGTCCAGCCGGACGATCAGGGCGGGCGGCATCTGAAGATGGCGTTCTACCATGATCCCGAAGGAAACAAGGTCGAAGTCCTCTGCTATCTCGACTAGATCTGATACGCATTTGCGACGCTGCGGGATACCCCGGGAGAGTGCTCCCGGGGTATCATTCGTCATAGCGAGATTAACTATTGGTGCGCCGTCCAGAAAGGCGACGTACGGATTACGATGTCGAGCATTCAACCCGCAAACCCACTCTTGCCACCGACAGCTCAGCTATCTGCTGAAGATGCGCAATCTCCGGCCGCAGCCAGTGCTGAGATCGATGACCGGGCGATTCGACTGGAACGCCTGCCGAAGACGATCGGCCTGGCGCTGCTCCTGACCGGTCTCTTTCTGATTCCCCAGTTTCTGATCCACATCCCGACCGGAATCATCGCTCCGATCAGTGCCGGAATAACCACGGGTGGAATACGGAAAGTCCGCCCGTGGGAGTCGTTCTGTATCGGGCTCATTCTGTTTCTTGTGATTGCCCTTCCGGCACCGATCGCCTACATCTGGTTCGGTGTCGCCAACCACCTGCCGTTCATCGCGATCTTCGCATTTTCGCTAGTGTTCGGGCTCTACTACGGAACGCTCATCGGGCTGTTTTCGTGGATTGGGTCCCGCATCAACCAGTCGAAAATTGGTGGCTAATCAACCAGACGCTGGATTCAGCGTCAGTGTTTTTTCGACCACTTCATCAACGGCGGACGGGCTCCACGGAATCGGGATACCTCGTCCCTGAAGCCAGGTCTGGATCTGATCATCATAGTTCGGCGACATCGGATTCCCGGACTGCCCACCCAGCAGCACGAACCGGGCGTTGTCCCAGTCACCAATCTCCATCACGGTTCGAGCTGTAGCGGTCGATCGAACGCCCTTGTCGATCGGATCCAGCGGGTTAACCCCTGCGGCATGAACGGTGTAGGTGTCCCCGGCGATCGCATACGGTCCGCGATTGAACACCGGCGCCAGCGGCCCAATTCCCAGTCTGTGCTTGAGCTCGAGCGGCCTGACGCGGCCCCAGCTCCAGCGACGTGTGTGATAGCCGTGCCGGAACCGCAGGCTTCTGAGACCATCTCCCATACTGTTGGCAATCACCGAATTCCAGCCGTACTCGAACCAGCCGCGAGGTTTCTCACGCACGAGCCGGATCAACTGGCCCATCCGCATGACGGCAAACATGTTCCCGCTGAAACCGCGGGCTCCGCCATCGCCGAGCGCCCACGTATAGCTCACCGGTGCCGCGCGTTCGGCAATTTTCCGCAACAGTGAAGCGATGAACAGCTCGAAAAGGGAGGCACTGGTAGATGCAGGCGAGACGTGGCCATCCCACCGCAGCAGCATCAAACGCGCCACCCGGCTGTCGTCGTCGACAGGCTGAATTTCTTCGACGACCTGCTTGAGCTCTCGCCAGGGGAGTGAAACGTCATCGAGCTGGAGCATCCACATATCCTGGGCTTCCCAGTCATCACGGGATGAAAGCAACTCATTGATCCGCGTGATCCGGTAGCCCTCGGCGAAATCGATTCCGACACCGGCTTCTTCCGAGTTCTGAATCGGACGATTGTTTGCCGTGGCGATGTATCCGGCCGCAGGGTTCCTGACCATCAATCGGTCATCAGGCGGGCGCAATCCGGGGGCCCAGTGATTCTCCGGATTGGCCGCGGACAGAGGCAGCGCCCCCGAGCCACGGCGCTTTGGCAGGTTTCCGACCAGCTTCCAGCCGAAGTCTCCATGTTCATCACCGTAGACGAAGTTGAGGCCGACGTTCGGATGATGGTTTGTATCCTCTGCGAACTGATCGAACGAGTTCCACCGATGCGCCCGGAAGACGGTTCGGAACGGGTAGTTCTCCAGCCAGACAGCCGAGAGCGAAATCGCTTTCGGCCGGCCATCGAGCGCAGGCCCCACAACTGGGCCGCGATTGGTAATCAGTACCTGCTCGATCACATCGTCGGCACCCTTGACCCGGATCTTCTCTTCGCGGACTTCGCACGGCACCCAGTCATCGCCCTCACGAACCGAGGCTCCATCCGGGCCGATATCTTCCAGAAAGAGATCCGTGTTGTCCAACATGGCGATAGTGATTCCCCATGCGGCGTGGCCATTGTGCCCGAAGAAAAATCCGGGGCTCCCCACGAACGACCCGCCGACGAGGCCCCATTCCGGCGTTCGCAGATGAGCCAGATAGAAATGGGTCGGCAACGTCGCCGAGAGGTGTGTGTCGTTGGCTACGATCGGTTTGCCGGACCTGGTGCGATTACCCCCGACTACCCAGTTGTTCGAGCCATCGGCATCGATACCCAGCTCACGCAGAACCTCGCGAGCGTCCGTCAGCAGGTTGACGGTGTACTCAGCCGCACGTTCGCCGGGTGGGCTGGTGACGGCAAGGTCGGGATTGCTGCCCGGCTCCAGAGCATCCAGCGAGCCGATTCCATCCCGAATAAGGATCTGGTATCGCGCCAATTCCTCGGCCCAATTGGTTGAGATCACCATCGACATAAGCTTGAGATAGGCAAGCGAG